>JAZNWW010000036.1:0-37111 GCA_045593535.1 Acutalibacteraceae bacterium | reverse complement strand
ACCTATGTCAACGGAAAATATCTGCTTGACTCAAGCTACAAAACAAAAAGTATTTATACACTAAGAAAGGTTACTGAACTTAAGATATACAATTATACAAGTTCAAGCGTTTATGTCGAATGGGGAAATGTTTTAGGTGAGACAGGATATCAGGTTTCTCAATCAACAAGCAGAAGCGGTACAAATGTGGTTGGTGCAGTAAGAATTCTTGACCCTAATTCAATCGGTGGATATTATCATAATATTACTTCTGCAAAATTTGGAAGAACCTATTATTACAAGGTAAGAGCCTATAAGACTGTAAACGGCAAAAATATTTACGGACCTTGGTCAGATGTAGTAGCATTTACAAACTATTAAAAAAAGGAGCGAAAGCTCCTTTTTTTAATGCGTAATGCGTAATGCGTAATTAGGAATCCCTTCACCAACCATTAGGTTGGTGGAGAGATTTTTCGACTGTCCATTTCTAAAGAACCAAGAATAAAGAAAAAATAACAGATAATAAAAAATGTGCGGATAATTAACCAATTTTGAAAATATTGTTAAAATATTTATAAAAACATTGATTTTTATTCGATTTTAAAGTATAATATATAAGGAAAAATTGAATTATTTTTAATACTTCAGTTATTAAATCCACAACAAAAGGAGATTGAAAATGACTACTAACAAAACAGTAATCAAATGGTTAGACGAAATGAAAGACCTTCTAACACCTGACAAGGTTGTTTGGATTGACGGCAGCGATGAGCAAAGAGAAGAGCTTCGTGCTATTGCTGTAGAAACAGGCGAAATGATTAAGCTTAACCAGGAAAAATTACCCGGTTGCTATTTACATCGCACAAACCCTAACGATGTTGCACGTGTAGAGGATAGAACCTTTATTTGTTCAAAGACAAAGGAAAACGCAGGTCCCACAAACAACTGGTGCGACCCCGATGAAATGTATGAAAAGCTTTATAAAATTGCTCGTGGCAGCTATAAGGGACGTACAATGTACGTAATTCCTTATTCAATGGGTCCTATCGGCTCACCTCTTGCAAAAGTTGGTATTGAGATTACTGACTCTGTTTATGTTGTTCTCAATATGCTTATTATGACACGTGTTAGCCTTAAAGTACTTGATGTTTTAGGCGACAGCAACGACTGGGTAAGAGGTTTACACTCTCGTTGTGATATTGACCCGGAAAATCGTTATATCTGTCATTTCCCCGAGGACAACACAATTATTTCTGTAAACTCAGGTTACGGCGGTAACGTTCTTTTAGGTAAAAAGTGCTTTGCGCTTCGTATAGCTTCTTACCAAGGCTGGAAGGAAGGCTGGATGGCAGAGCATATGCTAATCTTAGGTCTTGAGAATCCTAAGGGTGAAGTTAAGTATATTGCTGCTGCGTTCCCCTCTGCTTGCGGTAAGACCAATCTTGCAATGCTTATTCCTCCGGAATACTTACGCAAAAAGGGCTACAAGATTTGGACAGTAGGCGATGATATCGCTTGGATGAAGATAGGTCCTGATGGCAGACTTTATGCTATCAACCCTGAAAACGGTTTCTTTGGTGTTGCTCCCGGTACTAACGAGCATTCAAACTTCAATGCACTCGAGAGCACAAAGAAGAATACAATCTTCACAAACGTAGCGCTTGACCTCAACGATAACACAGTTTGGTGGGAAGGCCTTAATAAGAACTTACCCGAAAACGCACTTGACTGGATTGGCAGACCTTGGGATGCTTCCAAGTTCAACAAGGCTGACAAGTCAACCTGTGCTGCTAATCCCAACTCACGTTTCACCGCTCCTGCTGAAAATTGCCCCTGTATTTCTGATGAGTTTAATAAGGGTGCAGGCGTTCCGATTTCTGCTATCATCTTTGGCGGCAGACGTGCAAAGTGCGCTCCGCTCGTATATCAATCAAAGGATTGGGTTAACGGTGTATTCGTAGGCTCTGCTATGGCATCTGAAACTACAGCTGCTGCTGCAGGTGCAGTTGGCGTTGTTCGCCGTGACCCGATGGCTATGCTTCCTTTCTGTGGTTATCATATGGGTGATTACTTCAAGCATTGGCTCGAGATGGGCGAAAAATTAGGCGACAAGGCTCCCAAGATTTTCAACGTTAACTGGTTCCGTACCGATGATGAAGGCAACTTCATTTGGCCCGGATTTGGCGACAATATGAGAGTTCTCAACTGGATTATTGACCGTTGCGAAGGCAAGGCAGATGCAAGCGAAACTGCTATCGGTTATGTTCCGAAGCCCGAAGATATCGACCTTACAGACTTGGATATGGATATTGAAGTATTAAAATCAATTCTTAAGGTTGACAAGGAAGTTTGGACTAATGAAGCAGCTGAAATTGAAGAGCATTACAAGAAGTTTGGAGACAGACTCCCCACAGAGCTTCGTGAACAGCTTGCAAACCTTAAATCTAATCTTGAGAAAATGTAATTTAAAATTGAAACCCCTCCGAAGTGTTTGCTTCGGAGGGGTTTTTGTATATCTTAGTACTCGTTGTTGTTTTTGTTTTGGCTGTTGTTGTCTTTTTTGTTCTGGTTTTTCTTGTTTTGGTCGTTTTGGTTTTTGTTTTGGTTTTGATTTTGATTTTGGCTTTTATTCTTGTTATCCATTTAAAAACACCCCGCTTTCAGAAATATTATCTGTAAAACGAGGTGTTTTATTCTTGATTTTAATTGAAAAGTCTTTCGGCATTTTTGTAGGTCACATTTAATATATGCTCGGTTGTGGTATTTCGAATTTCTGCAATTTTTTTAGCAGTTAAATATATAAGTGATGAATTATTCGTTTTGCCACGATATGGAACAGGTGAAAGATACGGAGCATCTGTTTCCAATAAAATTTTATCCTCAGGCAGCATTTTGACAACATCGGGGAGTTTCTTTGCATTTTTAAATGTAATAACACCGCCGATACCGAAATACATACCAAGCTTTAGTATTTCCTCTGCCATTTCAACACTTCCCGAAAAGCTGTGAACGACACCCATCGGTTTATATTTTTTTAATATTTCGAGCGTGTCGGCGTGAGCTTCTCTATCGTGAACAATAATTGGTAAACCGAGTTTCTTTGCTAATTCGATTTGACCTATGAAAATTTCCTTTTGCAAAGGTTTGTTGTCTTGAACCCAATAATAATCGAGCCCGATTTCGCCGATAGCCACACATTTATCGTGTTTCGCCAATTCTTCAATTTCCGAAATGGTAGTACCGCTGTTAATGTTTCCCGGGTGAATACCGACCGCCGCATAGACAAAATCGAAGTCCTCTGCCATTTTCAAAGCCTTTTCACTCGATTGCCTATCACATCCGCAGGTGAGTATTTTACCTACACCATGGCTTTTGAAGCCTTGAAACATATCATTTCTTATTTCATCAAAAGCCTCGTCTTCATAATGAGCGTGGGTATCGAAAATGAGTGGTTCTTTAAGGGGTGTTTCATTGAAAAATTCAATCATCGGATTTTTGCTCCCGCAGGCACATCATCAATAAAGAGAACCTTTACATCATCTTCAGCACAGTCTGCCGCCAAAATCATACCCTGTGACTCAATTCCGCAAAGCTTTGCAGGCTTTAGGTTTGAAACTAAAACGACTGTTCTGCCTACGAGCTCATCGGGGGTATAAAATTTAGCAATTCCGGAAGCTACTGTGCGAGGAGTAGCAGTTCCGTCATCGAGGGTTAGCTTTAAAAGCTTTTTGGCCTTGGGAACAGCCTCGCAAGCGGTGATTTTTGCCGCTTTAAGCTCAACCTTCATAAAGTCCTCAATTCCGATTTGGGCAATAGTGGCAATGTTTTCGGCTTCTTCTACCTCTTTTTTTGCTTTTGCTTGTTCCTCGGCAATTTCTGCCAAAACCTTTTCAGTGTCAAGTCTTTGGAACAAGGGCTTTGCTTCGCCTACAGAGTATTTTGAAACTTCTCCGAAAGAAAGAGTTGTATTGTCTGTTCCGATTTGCTCTAAAATGCTTTTAGCGCTGTCGGGAATAACGGGGGAGAGCATTATGCCGAGTAATCTGATACATTCGAGCAGGTTGTAAAGTACAGCCTGTAAGCGTTCCTTGTTTGCTTCATCCTTTGCAAGCGCCCAAGGTGTTGTTTCATCAATGTATTTATTACAACGCTTTGCAAGTGTCATAACTGCATCAACCGCATCGGCGTTGTGGTAAATATCCATATATTTATAGTAGTTTTGGATAGCTTCGTTTGCGGTGTCGAGTAATTCCTTGTCGCAAGCTTCTGTGATTTCACCTTTTTTAACACTGCCGCCAAAATACTTGTTAGTCATCGCAATAGAGCGGTTCACAAGATTGCCGAGTGTGTTTGCCAAATCGGCATTAAACTTTGCAATAAAGCTTTCATAGGTTATAGTACCATCCTGTGTGAAGGGAATTTCGGATAAAAGATAATATCTCACCGCATCAAGTCCAAAGCGTTCTGCCAATTCGTCAGCATAAATCACGTTGCCCTTCGATTTTGACATTTTGTCCTCGCCAACAAGCACCCAAGGATGACCTAAAACCTGCTTTGGAAGGGGAAGTCCCAAAGCCATAAGAATAATCGGCCAATAAATTGTGTGGAAACGAACAATATCCTTACCGATTACGTGCAAATCCGCAGGCCATAAAGCCTCAAACTGCTCTGTCGAGCCATCGGGGTTATAACCGATACCTGTAATGTAGTTTGAAAGCGCATCTATCCAAACATAAATTACGTGCCTGTCATCAAAGCTAACGGGAATACCCCATTTAAAAGATGTACGAGACACGCAAAGGTCGGAAAGACCGGGCTTTAAGAAATTGTTAATCATTTCGTTTTTGCGTGATTCAGGCTTTATGAAATCAGGGTTCTGCTCATAATACTCAAGCAATTTGTCCTGATATTTGCTAAGTCGTAAGAAATATGCCTCCTCCTTGGAATCGATAACCTCTCGGCCACAGTCGGGGCATTTGCCGTCAACTAGTTGTGAAGCAGTAAAGAAGGATTCACAGGGCACACAATATTTGCCTTCATAATGGCCTTTATAAATATCGCCCTGCTCGTAAAGCTTTTTGAAAATCTTTGCAACAGCATCCTCGTGGTCCTTATCGGTTGTGCGGATGAATTTGTCATAGCTTGTATTAAGACTGTCCCAAACGCCTTTTATTTGCGAAGAAACATTATCAACATATTCTTTTGGGGAAATTCCCGCTGCCTTTGCATATTCCTCGATTTTTTGACCGTGCTCATCCGAACCTGTCATCAAAAATACATCAAAGCCCATCATCTTTTTATAGCGGGCAATCATATCGGCTAAAACAATGTCATAAGCGTTGCCGATATGAGGTTTACGTGAGGTATAGGCAATAGCGGTTGTAATATAAAACTTTTTATTCATAGTGTTCCTCCTAGCCAAAGCATTTAAACTTGAATCAGATTTTGAAACAAGTATTTTATGCTGTGTTTTGTTAAAATACTCGTAAATCCGTCAGGATTTACTGCGTTTTGTGCCTCACACATCAAAAAATCCTTTATTTACAAAATTCTGCGACCTTAAAGGTGCAGTTTTTTGAGGAGATTTTGGTGAAACGAAGTTCATAAGGCTAACGCCTATGAACTGAGATGAGCCGAAAGCTACCTAAAAACCGCCCTTTAAGGCTGGTTCTTAGTTTAAATGCTTTGGCTATGGTCTTTCTATCAGATAAATTAAGTAAGAAAATACTGCCGAAATAATTGAGTAAATCAAAAGTGAAAAAGAACTGAAAACCTCTCCCGATGATGTGAAGGAAGAATAAGTGAAAAGCAAAACACCAAAGCAGGAGAATAACACATAAAGTGTAGAAAGTAGTGAATTTGCAGACTTGACCTTTGAAGCACAGTTCAAAATAAAGGGTAAGGAAAAACGATTTTGTCTGCAAACAGCGGGTGAAGAAATTTTCTTTATTGGAACGGTTGCGTTTTTGTGAATGTAGCAACCTGCCGCAGTCATTACCTTGACAGTGTCTTTATATAGCCCGAAATAATCACAGAGCATTTCCTCTGTCAAATTCGGGTCGGAGTTGTTAACAAGTATTGTGACACCCGATTTTGTGAGCTTGTGAAGCTCACGTGCATTTTTTTGGTCAACGTTGTATTGAACAACTAAAAGAGCGCAAGCTTTTTCTCTGGTGGCTAAATAAATCGGGAAATAGCCGTTTCTTAAAATATCATAGTCCACTTCAATCGAGGGAACTTCAATACCGTGTGTTTCCATCAAGGTACGATTTCCGATAAATAGAAGTCTGTTGTCAACCCAGCCTGAAATACCGAGTCTGTCCTCATATTTTACGGTATCAACAGAGGGTACTTCCTCTATAACTGCACTTTGTGCAATCGTTTTAAACAAGGGAGCAAGGGTACTTCCCAACCGCTCTGTCAAAGCGGCGGCACGGATTAGCGTATCCTCAAGATTGTTTTGAGATAAAATTTTCATATCGTGGAGAGTGACCGTGCCATCAGGGAAAAAGTCACGTGAAGTAAGTACTACTGCATTTGCCATTTCAAGCTGCTCAGCACCTGTTTTTCCGGCTATTGCGGCACCGATTTTTTTGAGCTTTTTCGATGCTCTGTAAAGCGGTAGAGTATCAATGAAGTAAATTGATGGAATACTTGCAATAGCGAAAACAGAAGCCGCAGTATAAAGAGCTGTTGTTAAATTTTTGAAATATGCAAACGAAGAAAGCCCGAGAATCAGGGACAAGAGAATTGAAAAGGTGGTAATTATTGGCATTTTACCGCCCAAAAACTTTGAGAAAGAGGAATATTTTATATAGTCATCTACAAATTCACAGTCTTGCGAAGCGGCAATAAGTGTATCCCCTTCAACAGCGTTTTTAGCCATAGCTGAAGTGATAGCACTGTCACCGATAAGCTTGACAGCCTTTTTATAAGGTGAAGCATACACCTTTAAATTAGCAAGATGTGTCTGATATTTTTGGAAAGAGGAAATAGCTCTTGTTGTTAATATTATAGCCATTAAAATTTGAAGATTAAGAAAATCTTCCGATTTAACTATTGCAGATATAGAAGTGGCTAAAGTCAAAACGGAGGCGAGAGCGGTTATTATGTCAGGGGAACCTTTTTTGCGTAAGAAGTTTTTAAAGGATGAAAACATACTTACATTTGCAAAAACGATTAAAGTTAAAAATATTGTGCTGACCGTCATCACAGAGCCTGTGCTTGAATAGAAAAACGAATCCATAAAAGGAAGTGCTAAAAAAAAGAGAGCAAGTGTGAATATAACCGATACTACCGAAGATAAAAAAGCATTACGGTTTTTTATCGCAAAGATGCGCCTGAGCCTCGGCAAATCAACGGGGGAGGCTAATTCAGTTTCGGGAGTGTATTCATCAAAATCATTTTTTTCAAGACTTATGGTGTCTTGTTCTTCATTTTTTATGTTTTCGGGAAGATTTACAATCTCGCCTGTGAGGTCGATAGATTGTGTTTTTGTTGAAACGCTGATGGTTTTCTTTTCATCCGCTACAGTCACAGGGGTAAATGTAATAGTGGCTGTATTGCTGATATCCTTGGGTTCGGGCGAAGAAAAGGAGGGAACAGCCTCCAAATCTGAAATGATAGAAGGAATATTAGACTGAACATTTGTGATTTTGGAGGAGGTCACAGCTTCATTTTCGGTCTCGACCTTTTCTTCAGCTTTTTTCTCAATTTTTTCGGTTTTTATTTCTTCTTTTGCTTTACCAAAATCTTCAAACATTAAATCGTATTTTTTTGAAAGCTCCTCTATTGCCTTGTTGCTTTCGCTATGCAAAATTTCCGCAACCGACTGTAGCTTGTAAATCGGTTCTTCATCATAAAGTGCCTGCGAGCCATCTTCATCGGTAAGAAATGGCTTACATTTATCAAGTAAGGAGTCGTTTTGCGGCTCAGGCTTTTGCTGAGGGTTTTGAATCTTTTGCTTTAAGTTCTCCAAAGCAGTATGCTTTGAAGGGTTTGTTTTAGTTGAAAAACCTGACAGAATTTCCTCGGGTTTTAGTGCGTTTGGATTTTCAATTTTCACTTTTTTCGGGGAAAAAAGGCTTTCTGTTTTTTCTTCTAACAACTCTTCATCCTGATTTTTATTAAACAAACTCATTTGTTTCTCCTTTTACGAACAACTTCATACATAAGAACGCCTGCGGCAACAGAAGCGTTAAGTGAATTGATTTTACCGTTCATCGGAAGGCTTACTATTTCATCACATTTTTTGGCTGTGAGTCGGCCTATGCCGTTTCCCTCGTTTCCGATTACGATAGCACAAGGGATGTCAAAATCAATTTTTTCATAGTCACAGCCATCCATATCAGCTCCGAAAACCCAAATGCCGTTTTCCTTTAACATATCAATAGTATTTGCAATATTTGTAACACGTGCCACCTTCATATATTCGAGAGCACCGCTGGCAGACTTTGCAACAGTAGCATTAAGAGATGCACTTCTGCGTTTTGGAATTATAATTCCGTGAACACCCGTGGCTTCAGCAGAACGGATAATAGCACCTAAATTATGCGGATCTTCAAGTTCATCGCAAATTATTATAAATGGCTTTTCATTTCTCTGTTTTGCGGTTTCGAGGATTTCTTCAACGGTAGAATATTCCTGACTTGCGAACATAACCGCAACACCCTGATGATTGGCACCGCCACAGTAGTAGTCAAGCTTTTGAGGGCTGATTTCTTTAATCAGAATACCCTTTGCCCTGCATTTTGCGATGATTTCTGTAACGCTGCCGCCTGAAACACCGTGCGCTACTAAAAGGCGGTCAATTTCCCTGCCGGAACGCACCGCTTCCAAAACGGGATTTCTGCCACAAATTATGTTATTTTGTTTTTCATCAAAATTGTTATTCATTACGCTTAATTCATCCTATTAACATAAATATACATAATATAGTATAACATATAATTTATATAATTGGAATAATAAAATTCAAAAAACTTTCAGATTTTTTTGAAAAAAAGGCTTTACTTTTCCGATGGGTTGTGGTAAAATACCAAAGGTTAGTCTGCGAAAGTAGGTTTTCTATTACCGTTTACTATGTTTTAGGTGACTGCCCACAAGATTTACAAAAGGGAACACCACGACCTATTACTTGGTTTGCGGAAGAAATTTTAAAGAGGTGAAAACACAATGACACAAGAAAAGAAGCAAGCGATTATGGCTGAGTATGCAACTCATGAGGGCGACACAGGTTCACCTGAGGTTCAAATTGCAGTTCTTACCAACCGTATCAACGAGCTCAATGCACACCTTAAGGATCATCCGAAGGATAAGCACTCTTACAGAGGTCTTTTAAAGATGGTTGGTCACAGAAGAAATCTTTTAGCATATCTTCAAAAGGTTGACATTGAAAGATACCGTGCTCTTATTAAGCGTCTCGGTATCCGTAAGTAATATGTTACAAAATAAGGCAGGCCGAGCAAAACGGTCTGCCTTGTTGTAAAGTTAGCCAAAGCATTAAAAAATCCGGCCTTAAAGGGCGGTTTTTAGATGGCTTTCGGCTCATTGTCACGTATAGGCGATAGAGATTTTTCGTTGTTAGCGATAAGTCGAGGGTACAAATTTTGTACTTTGGATTTATTGCTAAACGAAAATCTCTAAAAATAAAAAGAAAAGGAGATTTTAAAAATGTTTGAAAACTACAAGGTTTATGAAACCACACTTGCAGGCAGGCCTTTACGCCTTGAAACAGGTATGATGGCAGGTCTTGCAAATGCTGCTGTTATGGCAGGCTATGGTGACACGAGAGTTCTTTGTACTGTTACCGCATCCGCTAAACCCCGTGAGGGTGTTGACTTTTTCCCGCTTTCAGTTGATTATGAGGAAAAAATGTATTCTGTAGGCAGAATCCCCGGCTCATTCACACGCCGTGAGGGTAAGGCCTCTGATAAAGCTGTTTTATCTTCTCGTTGTATCGACAGACCGATTCGCCCCTTATTCCCCAAGGATATGCGTAACGATTGCTCTGTTGTTGCAACTGTTATGTCGGTTGACCCCGATTGTTCGCCTGATGTAGCTGCTGCTATCGGTGTATCCTGCGCTATCGCAATTTCGGATATCCCCTGGGCAGGTCCTATTTCAAGCGTAAATGTAGGCTTGGTTGACGGCGAAATCGTTATCAACCCCAATTTAGAGCAAAGAGCAAAAACCGACCTTAATTTAACTGTTTCTTCTACTGAAGATTTGGTTGCTATGATTGAAGCCGGTGCTAATGAAATTGATGATGACTTAATGTTTGACTGCATTATGGCAGGTCATGAGGCAAACAAAGAGGTTGTAAAATTCATAAACTCAATCGTTGCAGAAATCGGCAAGGAAAAGTTTGAGTTTGTTTCTAACGACCCCGACCCTGCTATTATGTCAGAGATTGAAGAGTTTTGCATCGAGGACGTAAAAAAAGCACTTGATACTGATGACAAATTGGTTCGTGATGCGGCATTACTTCCGATTTACAACGCTGTTCATGAAAAGTTTGATGAGCGTTTTGAGGGTGAAGAGGCAAAGCTCGATGAAATTATGTATTTAGTTCAAAAGCACGTTGTTCGTGCTTGGCTTAAAGATGAAAAGAAGCGTGTTGACGGAAGAGGAATTGATGAAATCAGACCCTTGGATGCAAAGGTTGACCTGCTTCCCCGTGTTCACGGAAGCGGTATGTTCACTCGTGGTCAAACACAGGTTCTTTCAATCGCTACTTTGGCTTCTGTTTCTGAAGCACAAAAGCTTGACGGACTTGATGAGGAAACAACAAAGAGATATATCCATCACTACAATTTCCCCTCATATTCAGTAGGCGAGACAAAGCCTTCACGTGGTCCCGGACGACGTGAAATCGGTCATGGTGCATTGGCTGAGAAGGCTTTAATTCCTGTAATTCCTTCTGTTGAGGAGTTCCCCTATGCAATAAGAGTTGTAAGTGAGGTTCTTTCTTCAAACGGTTCTACATCACAAGGCTCAATTTGTGGTTCAACACTCGCTCTTATGGCTGCCGGTGTTCCGATTAAAGCTCCTGTTGCAGGTATTTCCTGCGGTCTTATCACAGGTGATGACGGTGTTTACGGCGACTTTATGACAATGGTTGATATTCAAGGTCTTGAAGACTTCTATGGCGATATGGACTTTAAGGTAGCAGGTACTCACAAGGGTATCACCGCTATTCAAATGGACTTAAAGGTGCACGGTCTTACCCCTGCTATCATTAAGGAAGCTTTTGCAAAGACTCATAAGGCAAGACTTCATATCCTTGATGAAGTAATGCTCAAGTGTATTCCCGAACCCCGCAAGGAGCTTTCACAATATGCTCCCAAAATGCTTACAACAGTGATTAACCCCGAAAAAATCGGTGATGTTATCGGTAAGCAGGGCAAGGTTATTCAGTCTATCCAAGAGCAATGTGATTGTACAATCAACATTGAAGAGGATGGTCACGTATTTGTTGCAGGTCTTGACATTGAGAAGGCTAAACAGGCAATTGCTATCATTGACCTTATTGCTAATGACCCCGAAATCGGTGCAATTTACAGCGGTAAGGTAACACGCCTTATGACCTTTGGTGCATTTGTTGAAATTGCTCCCGGCAAAGAGGGCCTCGTTCACATTTCAAAGCTTGATGTAAAGCGTGTTGAAAAGGTTGAGGATGTTGTCGCTGTCGGCGACCAAGTAATTGTAAAAGTTACCGAAATTGATGACCAGGGCAGAATTAACCTTTCTCGCAGAGATGCTTTGGTTGAAGTAAACGGTGCTGTTGTTGAAGAGGGTTTAGATGAAGAAAAGCCCCGCAGAGACAGAAAAGACCGCAAGGGCTTTAAAAAGCACGACTAATATTTAACGAATAATAAAAACGCTGTCTTCAAAGACAGCGTTTTTTGTTGTATAAAGCTTAACTTAATTTCACATCTATCCAAAGGTTTTCATAGTAATGGCGCATTTCGTTGTCGATGTCGTGGTAATACTGAACTTTTGGATAGTTTTCTTTTTTTGGATAAAGGATTTCTTCTTCATAATAGCAGTAATCTTCATTATTTACTACCGCAGTATTAGGTGAAGCATAGCCGATATATTCGGCGTTTGCAAGGGCAATTTGCGGTTCGTTTATGAAGTCGAGATAAAGCATTGCCGCTTCATAGTTTTGTGCGTTTTTAAGAATACAAGCCGAGTCCATAAAGATGTTTGTACCCTCTTTCGGGTAGAAAAATTCAAGGTCACTATTTGTGTCATACATAGTAAGATAATCCCCTGCATAGTAAGGAGCTATATATGCTTCACCGGTTTCCATTTTACCGTAAACCTCATCCATTACATAAGCTTGGAGGTTGCCTTTTCCTTTTTTAAGAAGGTCAGCCGCTTTGCTCCAGTCAGCCTTGTTTGTAGAGTTTACATCCTGACCTAAAATCATTTGTGCCGACATAAAGGCATCACGTGGGTTATTGAAGTTAAGGCACATATCCTTATACTTTTTATCCCATAAAACAGTCCAGCTTTCATCGATATCCTTAATATATTTCGAGTTGTAAATAATGCCGACCATACCTACACAGTAGGGAACAGAATACTTGTTTTCAGGGTCGAAATATACATTCTTGTACTGGTCATCAATATAGTGATAATTTTGAAGGGCTGAAGTATCAATTTCTGCTAACATATCCTCTTTTATCATACGCTCAATCATATAATCAGAGGGTATTACAATATCGTAATTAACGCCACCGTTTTTGACTTGGGAATACATCGTTTCGTTACTCTCAAAGGTGAGGTAGTTGACCTTTATTCCCGTAAGCTTTTCAAATTCCTTGTTAACATCGAGCATATCATCGCTACCATCGGAAATATACTCGCCCCAATTATAAACGGTAAGGGTTGTGCCATCAAATTCACGGGTATATTTTCCTTCAAGTTTTAAATCCTTATACTCATATCCACAGCCCGAAAGCGAAAAAAGCAACAATAAAGAGAGTAAAATGCTTAAAAATCTTTTCATTTTGCTACCCCCTTAAAGCGCTTGACCGCAGCCTCACGCTTTTTCTCGGCTCTTGTTTGGAGCATATTGTAGAAAACAAGCAAGAGAAAAACTGCAATAAATATGAGGGTTGACAAAGCATAAGTGTCGGGCGTTACCGACTTTTTGGTCATATTGTAAATTATAATCGGGAGTGTCTGATAATGTCCGCAGGTGAAATAGCTGATAACGAAATCATCAAGGGATAAGGTAAATGCCATAATAAAACCTGTTATAATGCCTGTGGAAATTGAAGGCACTACTACCTTGAAAAAGGCTTGAAGCGGAGTACAGCCAAGGTCTAATGCCGCTTCTTGAAGGTTTTTGTCGGTTTGGCGAAGCTTTGGCATAACCGATAAAATAACATAAGGCAAATTAAAGGTTATGTGTGCGATAAGCACTGTAAAAAAGCCCAAAGATTCACGAAGTCCGATAAGCTTGCCCGCAAAAACGAATAAAAGCATAAGCGAGATACCTGTTACAATATCGGCATTCATCATCGGAATTTGAGTTATAGACATAACGGTTTTTCTTGTTGCTTTTTTGCGAAGAGCTAAAATACCAACTGCCGCTGCAGTACCTAAAACGGTGGAAATGACCGCCGACAAAACAGCGATTATAACAGTATGCTTTAGTGCGTTCAGCATTGTGGTGTTGCTTACAAGGCTTTTATACCAGTCGAGTGAAAAATTTTCAAAAACCCATACACTTTCGGATGAGTTGAAAGAGAAAATTATCATCACAAGTACCGGTGCATAAAGAAAAAATATGATGAGCGAAACATAAAGTCGGGAGAGAGTTTTCATAATAAGACTCCTCCTTCTTCATCATCGCCGAATTGGTTCATTACAAATAATGAAATAAGAATTAAGCACATAAGCACCAAAGACAATGCAGATGCTATATTATAAAAATCGGGTCCCAAATTGAAAAGGTATTCAATAGCATCGCCGACAAGCATTGTTTTGTTACCGCCTAATTTTTGAGAGATGTAAAAGGTGCTCACACTTGGCACAAAAACCATAGTAATTCCCGAAATGATACCCGGGCGACTGAGCGGCAGAATAATACGCCTGAATTTGTTGAAGGCATTAGAACCGAGGTCCTCAGAAGCCTCCAAAAGTGAGTTGTCAAGCTTTGACATAACCGAATAAATCGGCAAAATCATATAAGGTATAAAGTCATAAACCATACCGAGTATAACCGCACCGGGCGTGTACATAAGCTTTACAGGCTCAATACCGAGCTTTCCTAAAAATGTGTTGATAAGACCTGTGTTTGCAAGAATTGAAATCCAGGAATATGTTCTGATAAGGAAGTTCATCCACATCGGAAGCATAACGATAAGCATTAACATTCTTTGAGAGCTGATTTTAAGCTTGGTCATAAAATAAGCCATTGGATAAGCAAGTAGTAATGTAATGACAGTCGCAATTGCGGCATAGAGAATTGAAATGCCGAAGGCTTTTTTATATTTCCCAAGGGTTGCCAAATTAGCGAGTGTAAAGCTGCCACTTGCATCTGTCAGGGCAAAATAAAGCATAATAATTAAAGGGACAATTATGAAAATTGCCGACCAGACAATGTAAGGGGAGGCGACAAGTCTGTTGCCAAACGATTTTTTCGGCATAATCAGTCCTCCTCAACATAATCCACATCAGAAAGGTGGTCAATCTCTTCGCTATAGCTTGAATAGTCACCGTAAAGACCTGAATATTCACTCTTTTTCATAATGTGAATTGCATCGGGTTCAATATAAAGACCGACATTATCGCCGACAAAATGCTCATCTGTGGTTTGAATCATCCACTTAAAGCCTCCAATGTCAACAATTATTTCATAATGCACTCCAAGAAAGGAAACCGAGGTTACAACACCTTTTAGCATTCCTTTATCTGCCGGGACAATATCAACATCCTCGGGGCGAACAACAACATCGACATCTTCATTTTCTTCGAAGCCTTTGTCAAGGCACTCAAATCCTGCGCCCGAAAATTCTACATAAAAATCACGGCACATTTTACCGTCAACGATGTTTGATTCACCGATAAAGTCGGCAACAAAGGCGTTTTTCGGTTCGTTGTAAATATCCTGAGGAGTGCCAACCTGCTGAATTTTACCCGCATCCATAACAACAACTCTATCCGACATTGTGAGAGCTTCTTCTTGGTCGTGGGTAACGAAAATAAAGGTAATACCTAACTGCTGTTGTATTTTTTTAAGCTCCTTTTGCATATCCTTGCGAAGCTTTAAATCGAGAGCGGCAAGCGGCTCATCAAGAAGCAAAACTTTGGGCTTGTTAGCAATGGCACGTGCGATTGCAACACGTTGCTGTTGACCGCCAGAAAGGGTGTCAATATGGCGCTTTTCAAGACCTTGGAGGTTTACGAGCTTCAGCATTTCCTTTACTGTTTTATCTATCTCCTTTGAAGGTGTCTTTTTTATACGAAGTCCAAAGGCTATATTTTCATAAACATTAAGGTGAGGAAAAAGTGCATAACGCTGAAAAATGGTGTTAACCTGTCGCTTGTATGCAGGCACACCATTTATTATTTTACCTTCAAAAACAACATCGCCTTCATCAGGCTCTAAAAAGCCTGCAATAATGCGCAAGGTGGTGGTTTTTCCACAACCGGAAGGACCTAAAAATGTGATAAATTCTTTATCCTTTATTTCAAGGCTTAAGCCATCCAAAATTTGCTCATCATCAAAGGCTACGGATATGTCCTTGAGTTCAATTATATTCTCTTTTTTCATAAAGCATCCCCCTTTGTTCACACATAAGTGTCAACACAAGAATAAATTTTTTGAGTTCTTTGGTTACATCCAAAAAAACCTACCCTGTGCGATACCCACAGTTTCCTCGTAATATGCCCTGAACAAAGGGTTTTTCATAGTTTTCTCGAAAAATCGGAAACTACGGCATAAAATCTGAAACCGTTATCGGCCAAATCACGAAATTCGGCAGCACAGATGCTTTGCTAAACATATTAAATTTTTTATTGCTTAACAGTAAAAATATACATTGAAAACCTTAAAAAGTCAAGGAAAATTTGGCTTTTTACGACTAAATTCGGCAAAAACTTTTTGGCACTTTTAAAAAACTCTTGTTTTCTCATTTTTTCTCGTTATTTCTCTGTTATGCTCGTTTTTTGTAAAACAGAAGATACTTCTACAAAAAGTGAGGGAAATGTCGAAAAAATAGTCCCCTTGCATTTGTCAATTTATTGTAGATTTTTTGGTATTTCTGTGTTATAATTATATAGATTAGATATTTATACTATAATGCGAGGTGAAGGTAGTGCGAATTTTAGGTATAGACCCCGGTTATGCGATAGTCGGCTATGGCTTTGTTGATTATAACCGCTTGAAATTCAATGTTGTAGCCTTTGGCGCTATTACCACAAAGGCTCACACACCTTTTCCTCAAAGGCTTCTTGATATTTACAACGATATGCTCGAGCTTATTGACACCTACAAGCCCGATTGCCTTTCAATCGAAAAGCTTTATTTTAATACAAACACTACCACCGCTATTGATGTAGCGCAGGCAAGAGGTGTTATTGTTTTAGCTGCCCAGACACGTGGAATTAAGGTTTATGAATACACACCGCTTCAGGTAAAGCTGGCGGTTACAGGCTATGGCAGAGCTGAAAAGCGACAGGTTATGGAAATGGTAAAAAGTCTTTTGTGCCTAAATAAAGTTCCAAAGCCTGATGATACTGCCGATGCGTTAGCTTTAGCTGTCTGTCATGGACACTATAGCGGCAGCAATTATTCAAAAATTTGTTTGGAGATAAAGAAATGATAGCAACACTAAACGGTAAATATTTATATTCTGATTTGACCTCGGTTATAGTTGAATGTGCAGGGGTAGGCTATAAGTGCTTTGTGACAAAAAACTGTCTTAACAACCTGCCCGAAAAAAACAGTAATTTGTTCCTTTATACTCATTTGGTGGTTAGAGAGGACGCGATGGATTTATACGGTTTTACCGATATTGAGGAGCTTGAAGCCTTTAAAATGATTACCTCGGTAAGCGGTGTAGGTCCCAAAATCGGCATTGCAATTTTGTCAGAGTTTACACCTAACCGACTTATAACTGCTATCGCTTCAAATGACCCTAAAACCTTGACCTTGGTTTCGGGTGTAGGAATAAAATTAGCACAAAGAATTGTCTTGGAGCTAAAGGATAAGGTGGGCGCAATAGAAACCTCGAATGACGAGAGTATTTCTGTTGTCGGCAATACCTCGAGAGCAAACACCTCAGAAGCAGTTGAAGCACTTGTGGCACTCGGCTACACAAAAGGACAAGCAAGTCTTACTGTTGCAAGGCTTGACTCATCCCTTTCCACAAACGAGCTTATAAAGCAGGCTCTTCAGAATTTATCAAGGGGGATATAGCTTATGATAGAGCAAGAAATGGATTTTGAAAACCGAATAGTTTCTCCCGATTATAACTATATTCAGGATGAAACCGAGCTTTCTCTTCGCCCGAAGGAGCTTTCGGAATATATTGGACAAGACAAGGTAAAGGAAAATTTAAAGATTTACATTACTGCCGCAAAGCAGAGAAACGAATCCCTTGACCATGTTTTATTATATGGTCCTCCCGGTCTTGGTAAAACCACGTTAGCCGGAATTATTGCAAGGGAAATGGGGGTAAATCTTCGTGTAACTTCAGGTCCTGCAATTGAAAAGCAGGGGGATTTGGTTGCAATTCTCACCTCACTTCAAGAGGGTGATGTTTTGTTTATCGATGAAATTCACAGACTTCCCCGCAATGTTGAGGAAATTTTATATCCAGCTATGGAAGATTTTTCACTCGATATAATAATCGGCAAAGGGCCATCGGCTCGCTCGATAAGACTTGATGTACCGCATTTCACATTGGTTGGTGCTACTACCCGTTCGGGACAGCTTACTGCTCCGCTTCGTGACAGATTCGGAGTTTTGCTTCGCCTCGATTTATATACACCCGAGCAATTAGCCGAAATTGTAATCCGCTCCGCCGGAATACTTAGTATTGGTATTGAAAGAGACGGTGCTTTAGAGGTAGCTTCTCGTTCAAGGGGAACTCCTCGTATTGCGAACCGACTTCTCAAGCGTGTTCGTGATATAGCACAGGTTGAGTTTGACGGTGTGATAACTGAAGAGGTGGCACAGTCAGCTTTAAAACGATTTGAAATCGATGAGCTTGGTCTTGATGAATTTGACCGCAAAATGCTGACTACTATAATCACCAACTATGCGGGAGGCCCTGTTGGTCTTGACACCTTGGCGGCGGCAATAGGTGAGGAAGCAGTTACTATTGAGGATGTTTATGAACCATATTTAATGCAAATCGGCTTCTTAACCCGAACAGCCAGAGGCAGATGTGTAACAGCCTTGGCTTATGACCATTTAGGAATTAAAAATCCTAATGCACAACAATCTATCTTTTAGAGTGGAGTTTTAATGAGAACAGTAGAAGGATTTAACGATTACGAGCTTATTGATGCCGACAAGGGCGAGAGGCTTGAGCGTTGGGGAGATATTATTTTAATTCGCCCCGACCCACAAATTATTTGGAGCGGTAAAAGGGAAGACAGTCGCTGGAGACAGCCCCACGCTATTTATCACCGCTCAAATAAGGGCGGTGGATATTGGGAAACTGTCAAAAAGGTTCCTGATGTCTGGAACGTAAACTATAACGACTTGACCTTTAGATTAAAGCCGATGGGCTTTAAGCATACAGGACTTTTTCCCGAGCAAGCGGTGAATTGGACACTCGCCGGTGAGCTTATAAAAAAAGCCGACAGAGAAATTTCGGTGCTTAATTTGTTTGCTTACACAGGCGGAGCTACAGTAGCTTGTCTTAAAGCGGGAGCCAAGGTCACTCACGTTGACGCTTCAAAGGGTATGGTTCAGTGGGCAAAGGAAAATGCCGCAGTATCGGGTGTTGCAGATAAAAGTGTACGTTGGCTTGTGGATGATTGCTTAAAATTTGTAAAGCGTGAAATAAGGCGTGGAAACAAGTATGATGCAATAATTATGGATCCGCCTTCTTATGGCAGAGGTCCCGGCGGTGAGGTATGGAAGCTGGAAGAACAGCTTGATGAGCTTCTGACTGAAACCGGAAAGCTTTTATCGGATGATGCAATATTCTTCTTTCTAAATTCGTACACAGGCGGATTGTCACCGAGTATTTTGAATTATATGGTAAAATCCCTCGTAGTTGGGGACAGGGGCGGAGAAATTTTTACCGATGAAATCGGACTTTATGTAACAGAGAAGGGCATAAGCCTTCCTTGCGGAAATACAACTATTTGGAAAAGATAAAATGGAAAACATTATTGAAATTAAAAATGTAACTTACGAGTACAGCGAGGATGAAATAGTTCATACAGCAGTTGATGATATTTCTTTAAATATTGAAAAAGGTTCATTTACTGTTATTTTAGGTCATAATGGTTCAGGCAAATCAACCTTGGCAAAAATGCTTAATGGCCTTAATAAGCCAACAAAGGGCGATGTTTTTGTAAACGGTATCAACACAAAAGATGAAGCGACAGAAATCGAGGTTAAAAGAACTGTTGGTATGGTTTTTCAAAACCCCGATAATCAGCTTATAGCTTCTATCGTGGAGGAGGATGTCGCATTCGGCCCTGAAAATTTAGGTGTTGAGCCCAAAGAAATAAGGCGCCGAGTTGATAATGCCTTAAAAGCGGTAGATATGTATGAATTTAAGGATTCTACACCGCATAAGCTTTCGGGCGGACAAAAGCAAAGGGTGGCAATAGCGGGAATTATTGCTATGGAGCCATCGTGCCTTGTGCTCGATGAGCCTACCGCTATGTTAGACCCTAAAGGAAGGGCTGAAATTATAAACACCCTTTTAAAACTAAACCGTGAAAATGGTATTACGATAGTGCTTATAACTCACTATATGGAAGAAGCCGAAAAGGCTGACAGAGTGCTTGTTATGAATGATGGCAAGATTATTGATGATGGTACACCGAAAGAGATATTTAAAAATGTTGAAAAGCTAAAGGCAGTGGGACTTGATGTGCCGCAAACTACCGAGCTTCTTTATGAGTTATCGAAAAAAGGCTTAAAAATAGATACAAATGTTATCTCTATTGACGACACAGCGCTTAAAATCAAAAATGCGCTGTGCTTGGAGGAAAAATAGATTGTCAATTATAGAAATCAGAAATTTAACCCATACCTATTCGGGTTCATCACCTTTTACCAATGATGCGGTGAGTGATGTTTCCCTCTCGATAGAAAAGGGCGAGATAGTAGGTATAATAGGACACACGGGCTCCGGAAAATCAACCCTGGTTCAGCACCTTAATGGACTTTTAAAGCCTACCGAGGGTACTGTTTTGTTCGAAAACGAGGATATTTGGACTAATCCGAAAGAAATAAGGAAAATCCGTTCTAAAGTAGGTCTTGTTTTTCAGTATCCCGAGTACCAGCTTTTTGAGGACACTGTTTTCAAGGATATTTCCTTTGGTCCTCGAAATATGGGACAAAGTGAAGCTGAAATAAATGCTACTGTTCTTGAAATTTGCGATATAGTAGGCATAAAACCTGAATATTTTGAAAAATCGCCCTTTGATTTATCGGGCGGTGAAAAACGTCGTGTCGCAATAGCAGGTGTACTTGCTATGAAGCCAGAGGTTATAGTTTTCGATGAACCGACAGCAGGTCTTGACCCAAAAGGCAGAGAGGATGTAATGGGTATTATTTCTCAGTACCGAAAGGCAACGGGAGCTACCGTTATAATAATCTCTCACTCGATGGAGGATATGGCACAGTTGGCCGACAGAATCCTTGTTATGAATAAAGGAAAGGTTTTTAAATTCGGCACCGTATCGGAGGTTTTTTCGCTTGAAAAAGAACTAAAGGAAATTGGCCTTAATGTTCCGATTGTAACCCGTGTACTTTTAAAGCTTAGGGAAATGGGTGTCAATATAAATACAAACATTTTCACTATCGAAAGAGCGGTTGAGGAAATAATCAAACTGAAAGAAGGTAATAAAAATGCTTAAAGATATTACCTTCGGACAATATTACGATTCAAAATCTATAATTCACAAAGCAGACCCAAGACTTAAAATAGTTTTGATGATAGCTTTAATTGTCTTTATTTTCGTAGCGCAAAATTTTTATTCCTTGGGATTAGCCTTTGTTTCTGTGATTTCGATACTTTTCATCACAAAAATTCCTATGCGGATGTATCTAAAAAATATAAAGGCGATTTTACCAATACTCATTTTCACCGCAATCATTAACCTTTTTTATGGAAACGGCGGTAAGGTTTTGGTAGAATTTTGGGTTGTTGAGATTACGACCGGCGGCGTTTCAAAGGCTGTGTTTATGGCGCTTCGGATTTTACTTTTAATTTTTGTAAGCTCGGTGCTTACTTATACCACAACTCCCAATGATTTAACCGATGCTATCGAAAGACTTTTGAGTCCCTTGAAATTTATAGGACTTAAATCTGCAGTTCATACCTTGGCTATGATGATGACAATAGCGCTTCGCTTTATCCCGACTCTTATAGAAGAAGCGGAAAAAATAATGAACGCACAAAAGGCACGTGGCGCCGACCTCGAAAGCGGTGGCTTAATTCAGAGGGTGAAAGCACTTATACCGATTTTGATACCGCTTCTTATTTCTTCTGTAAGGCGTGCTTACGAATTGGCAGAGGCAATGGAGTGTCGTTGCTATAATGGCGGAGAAGGCAAAACCCGAATGAAGCAAATGCATTTGCATATTAGAGATTTGTATATTTTCTTAACTGTTACCCTAATGTGTGCAGGTATTATTGCACTTAATATAGTATTTTAACCGAAAGGGGCGGTGACTTATCAAAAGAATATTGTTAGAGCTATCCTTTGATGGCACCGCTTATCACGGATGGCAAATTCAACCAAACTCAATTACAGTTCAAGAGTGTGTCGAGGAGGCACTTTTAAAACTGCTTGGCAAGAAAACACAGGTCACAAGCTGCAGCAGAACCGATGCCGGTGTTCACGCACGACAGTTTTTTTGCCATCTTGACTGTGAAGAGTCTATTCCCGATTCTGCATTTTTGCGAGGTCTTAATTCATACCTTCCAAATGATATAGCGGTAAAATCGGTAAAGGATGTTGATTCTGATTTTCACGCAAGATATTCAGCAAAGGGCAAAACCTATGTTTATAATATTCTAAATAGCGGGAAAAAGGATGCCTTCTTGTCAAGATATTCTTGGCAGATAGAACGACCGCTTAATATAGAGCGTATGAATAAATTTTGCGAAAGTATTGTAGGCACACACGATTTTTATGCTTTTTCCTCCTCCGGCAGAACGGTTGAGGATACAACAAGGACAATAAGTGAGTGTTATGTTGAAAAAAATGGCGATATGGTAACTTTAACTGTTACTGCAGATGGTTTTCTTTATAATATGGTGCGTATTATTGTCGGTACTGCAGTTGAGGTCTCTGATGGTAAAATCGACCCCCAAAAAATAAGTGAAGTTTTTATAAACCGAAAGAGAGAGGCACTTGGTATCACCGCACCGCCAAACGGACTGTTTTTAGAAAAAGTTTATTATTAGAGGAAAAAATTATGCCTGATTATAAAAAGAAAAAACATAGCAGATTTTCTTTGTCTGAACCTCGCCCTAAAAGAAATAAGAGACAAAGCGCCAAAGAAAATCAACAAGTAAAAAAAGATTCTCATCAAACCGGCAAGAATTTAAAGGTTGTTGAAGGAAAACGCCGAGAAAGAAAACGTAAAATTCAAATCTTTGGCGGTATCATAGCAGTTGTTTTATTGCTTGTGATTATATTTGAGGTTGCCCTTCCTGCCGGAATTGCTGAAACGATAAAAATCCGGTCCAAGCTTATGGGCTCGGGCTCGTATCCCGTTGCACTCAAAAGCACCGAGTCAATAAATACTATCAGCAAAGGCTCATATTATTACCTCTTGACTAATACACATATATCGGCAATATCAAGCAGTGGAAAAGAGGTACTAAACTTTGAACACGGATTTGAAAATCCCGTACTTAAAACCAGCGCTTCACGTTCTTTGGTTTATGACCAAGGCGGAAACACTTTTTATGTTTTTGACATTGACAGCGTGGTTCATACAATCACTACCGAAGAGGAAATTCTTACCGCCGCTGTTTCAAACAGGGGAAACTTTGCAGTCGCCACAACAAATGAAAAATACACTGCATCTGTCACGGTTTATGATGATGAAGGACAAAATATTTACGAATGGTATTCCGCAAAGGATATGATAAATGCCATCGGACTGTCAAGTGATGGTGACACTCTGGCGGTAGCGACATTAAATGTTGCTGAAAGTAAATTCAAATCTACGCTTTCGGTTTTGGGTTACGATTCCGCAACACCGGAATATACCGAAAATTTTGATAATACTTTGATTCGTACAATTGATACCTCCTTTTCCTCATATTTTACGGTAGCAACCGACAAGAAAATCAAATCATATAAATGGAGAAACTTTAAAAGCAATTCCTATGAAAATGATTATGATTTAATGCTTTTTGACTCTACAGATAACGGGTATATAACGGTATTTTCCCGTGAAAACAACCGTTCCGATAACCGAGTGGTAGTTCTTAACAAATTCGGTGAGGTTAAATATCAGTTTAGCTACAAGGGAACAATAAGTGATATATCGGCAGATGGTAAAAACGTTTATGTTTTAAGTGAAACCGAGCTGTTGCGTTTGGATGAAACAGGAAAAACTGTTATGAAATCGGCATGTGGCTTCGGTGGAAAAAATATATTTATAATATCCTCCGATACAGTAGCGGTTATAACTGATAGCGAGATACAAAAGATAAAGTTCTAAAAGGAGTAAAACAATGGGAATTGTGATTGATATAATTTTATTTTTGATTATTCTTTTGTTTGTATTTCTTTCTGCTAAAAAAGGCTTTGTTGCAGTTTTTATAGAAATTGTGGGCTTTATTTTAGCCTTTGTTTTAGCTTTTTCTTTAAGCACACCGATTTCCGATTATATATACGACAAGGCGGTAGAGCCCTCCATTGTCGAGAATGCAAAAGATTACACCAATGAAAAGGGAACGAGCTTTTACGATTCGTTACCATCCTTTATAAAAGAGAATGCCGAAAAAATCGGCATAACAGCAGAAACTTTTGACAGTGCGGTAACCTCTAATATGGAAAACGGTGTCGAAACTGCAACAAGGGAAGCTTCGCAAAAGCTTTTGAAACCGACTATTGTAAAAATGCTTGAAATAATGGTTACGCTTATTTTAATTTTTATATTGATGTTCGTAGTCAAATTTCTGGCACGTTGGCTTAATAAACTCTTTTCCTTTAGCATTATCGGAAAGGTTAACAGTATTCTGGGAGCGGTTGTAGGTATCCCGAAAGGTGTCATTATTGCGGCAATTTTTTGCCTAATAATAAATTTTGTATTGATAATAGAGAGCGATGGTTTTTGGATATTCACTCCACGAAATCTGTCATCTTCAACACTTTTTGATTTATTATCAAAAATCTTTTAATTCCAAGGAGATAAAAAGTAATTATGCAACTTTGTTCAAAATGTAAGAAGCGTCCGGCTGTGGTTTTTATGTCGGATATGTCAAAGCCTAATTCACAGCCACAGGGACTTTGCCTTGTTTGCGCTAAAGAAATGGGTATTAAGCCGGTTGATGATATGCTCAAGCGTATGAATATATCCGATGAGGATATCGAGCAGATGAGTGAGCAATTTATGGATTTAATGCCGATGGATGATATGGATGATAGTGACTTAAATGATGAAACCTTTGATTTAGGCACAGCACCCGCAATGCCGTTTTTTAATAAAATTTTTGGTAATTTGACCGGCGAAAAGCCGGAAGAAAGTGCCGAGAAGGATGACAAAAAAGGTAAAAAAGATGCTCCAAAAAAGAAAAAGCGCAGATTTTTAGATCAATATTGCACCAACCTTACCGAAAAGGCAAGGCTCGGTAAAATAGATGTTATCATAGGCAGGGACAAGGAGCTTTACAGAACTATACAAATCCTTTCTCGCCGCAGTAAAAATAATCCTTGCCTCATAGGTGAGCCGGGTGTCGGCAAAACCGCCATTGCAGAAGGCTTGGCGCTTCAAATCGCAAACAAAAAAGCGCCTGCAAGACTTCTTGATAAAGAAATTCATTTGCTTGACCTTACGGGGCTTGTCGCCGGAACACAGTTCAGAGGACAGTTTGAAAGTCGTGTCAAAGGGTTGCTCGAAGAGGTAAAGGATGCAGGGAATATAATTCTCTTTATTGATGAAATTCACAATTTGGTGGGAGCGGGCGACTCTGCCGAAGGCTCTATGAATGCAGCCAATATTTTAAAACCTGCTTTGTCACGTGGTGAAATTCAGGTTATCGGCGCTACCACCTTTAAAGAATACAGAAAGTATATCGAAAAGGATGCGGCACTCGAAAGGCGTTTCCAACCTGTTACCATTGAAGAGCCCTCACTAAAAGAGGCGGAAGAAATTTTAATGGGTGTCAAGGGTTATTATGAAGGCTTTCACGGTGTGACAATTCCCGACAGTATTGTTAAAAAGGCAGTTATTTTATCCGAGCGTTATGTCACAGACAGATATTTGCCGGATAAGGCAATCGACCTTTTGGATGAAGCCTGTGCTTGTGCAAGTCTTGAAAACAAGGCTATTGATGACCTTTATATTGCAAACAAAAAGGTTGCAGAATGCTCTGTAAGGCTTGAGGAATTAGAGGCTGATGTAGAAAATCCGGATTATGAAAAGTTGGCACTTGTAAAAGCGGACCTTGAAAAATATAAAAAAGAAGCGGAGCTTTTGTATGAGCCGGCGTCAAACAATACCGTAACCGATGGAGATATTGCAAAGGTAATCGAGCTTTGGACAGGTATTCCCGCTACAAAGGTACAGGAAAGCGACCTCAAAAAGCTATCCGAGCTTGAGAAAGAGCTTAATAAACAGATTATCGGTCAAGAGGAGGCAACCCGACTCGTTTCTGCCGCAGTCAAGCGCTCACGAGTAAAAACCGGAAAGCTTCACAGACCGGCTTCCTTTATTTTTGTTGGCCCTACAGGTGTCGGCAAAACCCAGCTTGCAAAGGTTATTTCAGAACAACTCTTTTCAACCCCTGAAACACTTATAAGACTTGATATGTCAGAGTTTATGGAGAAACACTCGGTATCTCGAATTATCGGTGCGCCTCCCGGATATGTCGGCTTTGATGAAGCAGGACAGCTCACAGAAAAGGTGAGAAGAAAGCCCTATTCGGTAGTGCTTTTTGATGAAATCGAAAAGGCACACCCCGATGTGTTGAATATTTTGCTTCAAATTCTTGATGATGGCAGAATTACCGATGCCGGCGGCAGAACGGTAAACTTTGAAAATACAATAGTTATTATGACTTCAAATGCCGGAAGCGACAGAAACGATACACCTTTAGGCTTTGGCAAAACGGTGGCTGATGCTTCGAGGGAAAAAGCGCTTAAAGCTCTCGAAGGCTTTTTGCGCCCCGAGTTTATTGCCCGTGTTGATGAAATTGTTGTTTTCTCACCCTTGAGCGAAGAAAGTATGTCAAAAATTGCAGCTTTAATGCTCGAAGAATTAAAAGAAGCAATTTCCGAAAAGCTGATAAATTTTGTCTATGACAAAAAGACCTGTGATTTATTGGCAGAAAGATGTGTTGGCAAAAAACGAGGAGCCAGAGAAATCAGAAACATTATCCGCCGAGAAATTGAGTCACAGATAGTGGATATCATAATCAATAACCCCGAGGGCGCACTCTCGGAAATTTCTGTTACTGCAAAGGATAAAAAGTTTAAAATAACATTTAAAACAACAAAATAAGAAAAAATAGGCAAACTGTTTTTAGTTTGCCTATTTTTTTACATAATCAATATTGATAGTTTTAAAAACCTAAAATTTTAGTTCCGGCTTCTACCAAAGCTTCACGCTTTGCCTCACCGTCTTGGGTGGAAGTACCTACAGCACAGACATAAATTTTGATTTTGGGTTCTGTTCCTGATGGGCGTACAATTAAGGAAGAACCGTTTTCCGTAAAGAAGCATATAACGTTTGATTTCGGAAGTGTTAAAACAGTTTCGCTGTTGTTTTCAAGGTCATAGGAAACAGATTTTCCGTAATCGTTGATTTTAATGACACGACTGCCTTCAATTTCCTTTGGAGGATTTGTACGAAGCTGCTCCATAATCTCCTTAATTCTTGCCATACCGCTTTGACCTTCACAGGTAAAGCTTTTTTGTGCGGCAAAGTAAAAACCAAACTCCTCGTAAATTTCATTTAATACATCGCCTAAGGTCTTACCTATAGATTTGTAGTAAGCCGCCATTTCACAAATTAGCATTGAGGCTACGACGGCATCCTTGTCTCGTGCATGGTCTCCGATAAGATAACCGTAGCTTTCTTCAAAGCCTAAAACATAGCGCTCGGAAGAAGAATTTTGAGCAAGAAGAGATATTTGCTCACCGATAAACTTGAAGCCGGTAAGCACATTTATCAGCTCACAACCGTATTTGTCAGCAATCTTTTGAACCAATTCTGTAGTAACGATAGTCTTTACTGCAATAGGATTTTGAGGAAGGGTACCGTTTGCTATTCTTCTTGTCAGAATGTAGTTCATCAAAAGGACACCTACATCGTTACCTGTAAAGAGCTTATATTCGCCGTCAATTCTGACTGCAATACCTACACGGTCACAGTCGGGGTCGGTAGCGAGTAAAATGTCTGCAGGATTTTCTTTTGCTAATTTAAGTGCACACTCAAACGCCTGGCGAATTTCAGGGTTGGGGTAGGGTGCAGTCGGGAAATTGCCGTCGGGATTTTCCTGCTCAGGCACAACCGTTAAATCACTAACACCGATTCTTTCCAAAATTTTTCTCACAGGCTTGTTTCCTGTTCCGTTTAAGGGGGTATAAATAACCTTTAACCCGGAGGTGTCAAGCGTTTTTTCAACACGCTGTTTTTCAACTAATTGCAAATATTCCTCAATTATATCATCACCGATATATTCGATAATTCCATCATTTATTGCCTTGTCAAAATCGGTGGTTTTAACACCATCAAAAATATCAACACTTTGCATAATGGAAAGGACAAAATCAGCTTCCTTGGGACCTAATTGTGTGCCATCGGGACCATAAGCCTTATATCCGTTGTATTTTGCAGGGTTGTGGCTTGCTGTAATTACAACACCGGCATCGCATTTAAGGCGGCGTACCGCAAAGGAAAGCATAGGAGTTGGCATAAGCTCATTATAGAGATAAACCTTTATTCCGTTTGCCGCAAAAATAGAGGCGGCAGCACGTGCAAAGGTATCAGATTTAATTCGACTGTCATAAGCTATTGCAACGCTTCCGTTTTTTGTAACGCTGTTTACGTAAGCGGCAAGACCTTGCGTTGCTTGGCTGACGGTATAAATATTCATTCTGTTTGTACCGGCACCAATAATTCCACGAAGTCCTGCTGTACCAAATTCTAAATTTTGATAAAATGCGTCAGAAATAAGCTCTTCGTTTTGGCTCATTTCTTTAAGCTCTGCAATTAAATCAGGGTCATTGGTTGCTTTTTCACACCAAATACGGTATTTTTCATTAATCATTTAACCACTCCAAAGCAAATAATATAATAATACATGTATATGATAATATTTTTTGACTTATTTGTCAATAAATTAAATCGGCTTTTCATCTTTTTGACAAAAAATATTTATCTCCTTGACTTTTGCTTCCAATTAAGGTATTATAATGTTATATTTGGATAGAAATACTGTTTTGGAGCCCGAATGTTAGATAATTTTGTCGAAAATTACGAAAATTTGACCGATGAAGCAATTGTTTTGGATGTTAAGTCGGGGAATTACGAACTACTGAATGTTATCATTTCTCGATACAATCCAACGATTTTTTATTATATAAACAATTATTGCCCAAAAGACTGTGCTGAGGATGCAGTTCAAGAGGCAACCTTGGCACTTTATTCGGCGGTAAAGGCTTACAATGAGGAAAAAGCTTCTTTTTCCACCTTTGCAAACCTTTGTATTAAGCGAGCGGTTTTGGATTATTTGAAGCTCAACCGCCGCAAAAAGAATATTCCCGATGAGTTGATTACCTCCATAGAGGGGGTCGAGGTTGTTGACAGCAACAGTCCCGAAAAAATATTTTTCGACAGAGTGGATTATAAAAATCTCGCTGATACAATAAAGCTTGAATTGTCAGCTTTAGAATACAATGTTTTACAGCTTTATTTGGCAGGAGTAAAGTATTCCGATATTGCAAAAAAGTTATCTATCGCAGAAAAAGCAGTTGATAACGCACTGGCAAGAATTAGGAAAAAACTAAAAAAATAACAGCATTTTTGCTGCCTAAATATGCCCATGTAGCTTAAAAAGCAGAGCGTTGAAAAACAAAGATGTCGGTGCGATTCCGTCCAGGGCTAAAAAAATCATCCAAGAGAGGTAAAAAAGATGTTTGAAGACAAGACACTAGTTTGCAAAGAGTGCGGAGAGGAATTCGTATTTACAGCTAGAGAACAGGAGTTTTACGAATCCAAGGGCTTTGTAAACGAGCCGCTGCGCTGTAAGCCCTGTCGTGACAAGCGTAAAAATGCAGCAAAAGCTCCCAGAGAGATGCATGAAGCGGTATGTGCTGCTTGCGGCGGTACAGCTACCGTGCCTTTTGTTCCACGTGATGACCGCCCCGTTTACTGCAGTGAATGTTTCGCAAAAATGAAGGAACAGGAAAGCACTGAAGCTGCTGAATAATTTTGTAGCTTGAACCGCTCTTTTTAAAAGGGCGGTTTTTTCATTTTGTTATCGGTTATTCATACTTTTGTAATAATATTATTATATTATTATGTCATTCTGATAATATTTATGAATATTTTTATTAAATTTTCTGTTTGAAAGGTGATTGCTGTGCAACACAAAATACTTATTGTTGATGATGATGTAAACATTTGCGAATTACTGCGTCTTTATCTTGAAAAAGAGGGCTACGAAACAATTGTTGCAAACGAGGGCGAGACTGCGGTAAAGCTTGCAAAGGATAAAAATCCTGACCTTATTTTGCTTGATATAATGTTGCCTACCCTTGATGGTTGGCAGGTTTGCAGAGAAATAAGAAAAACGATGGAAACTCCTATTATTATGCTCACCGCAAAGGGCGAAACCTTTGACAAAATTTTAGGTTTGGAACTTGGTGCTGATGACTATGTTACAAAGCCCTTTGAGACAAAGGAAGTAGTTGCAAGAATTAAAGCTGTTTTGCGCCGAAGTAATGACAAAGAAAAGCAAAAAGATGTTGAAGAAGTGAGCTTTGATAAGCTACGTATAAATCTTACCAACTATGAGCTTGTAGTCGATGGCGTAAAGATTGACACACCACCAAAGGAGCTTGAGCTTATTTATCATTTGGCAAGCAACCCCAATAGAGTATATACCCGTGACCAGCTTCTTGATGAGGTTTGGGGATTTGATTATTACGGGGACTCAAGAACGGTAGATGTACACGTAAAGAGACTTCGTGAAAAATTGGAAAATGTATCTGATGAGTGGTCTCTTAAAACAGTTTGGGGTGTAGGATACAAGTTTGAAATTTTAAAACCCTGATTTTAGAGGAAGAGTATGCGATTAAAATTATTCAAAAAATATTTTTTAACTGCTGCGATTACGATTCTTTCAAGCCTTACAATTTTGCTACTCATACTCACCTTCGTACTTAATGATTATGTAGCAGGTGAGCACTTTAGCACCTTGTCCATAGCTTGTGAAGAGGTTACTGATTTTATCGAAAACACCGAAGATTATCAGGATGTCACAAAACCGCAAATTTTCGGGCTTATACACACAGCTTCTATGGTTTCGGAATCGGATATTTTTATTTGTGATACAAAAGGAAATGTTCTTCTTTGCTCTTGCGAAGACTATAACCAAAACGGTAATTGCTTGCATACACAAAACAAAATTGCACTAAACGACATTAAAAAAATACCGCAAAGCGATACCCTTACACTTTCAAAGCTCGGTATTTATGATGAACCGCACTATGTCGTGGCTGCGAATATTAAAGACCGAAATGAGAAAGTAACAGGTACTGTTTTCTCTACCGCTTCTACCTCGATGATAAAAGAGATGATTTCTACAGTATCAAAGCTTTACTTGATTTCGGCAATTATACCGCTTATGGTAATGTGTATAGTGATTTATGTTATTACATACAAAATGACAAAGCCATTAAAACTTATGTCGGAAGCGGCACGAGCTATGTCAAAGGGTGATTTCTCGAGGCGAATCCCCGTCACCAGCGATGATGAAATAGGTGAGCTGTCTGCCGCTTTTAATATGATGACCAATAACCTTGCAAGCCTTGAGGGTATGCGAAAAAGCTTTGTTGCAAACGTTTCGCACGAGCTAAAAACTCCGATGACTACAATTGCAGGGTTTATCGATGGCATTTTAGACGGAACGATTGATGACACAAAGCACAAATACTATTTGGAAATTGTGTCAGAAGAGGTAAAGAGGCTTTCTCGCTTAGTTGAGTCGATGCTCAGTATGTCAAAGCTCGAATCAGGTGAAATGACAATGAGGCTTGAGCTTTTCGATTTGCGGGAATTGGTTTTCACTACCGTTATCAGTCAGGAACAGCGTATAGAAGCAAAGCATATAGAAATACAAGGACTTGATGCTTTAGAAAACGTTTCTATTGAGGCGGATAAGGATTTAATACATCAAGTACTATATAATCTTCTTGACAACGCAATTAAGTTTACTGATGAAGGCGGAAAAATTTCTTTTACCCTCAAAAATGAGTCTGACAAAATCATATTTGTACTAACTAACACCGGTAAAGGTATTCCGCAAAAGGATATAAACTTTATTTTTGAAAGATTTTATAAGGTCGATAAATCACGTTCCGCATCTAAAAACAGTATGGGAATCGGACTTTATATCGTAAAAACTATTATAAAAGCACATAAAGGAACAATAATGGTATCATCTAAAGAAAATCAAAATACCTCCTTTAAGGTGATATTACCATTAAAACCACAATTTTTGAATGGAGCGAAATAATGGACCAATTTTTAAACAATAATGATGAAAACGAGATAATCGGGGAGACCTCTGTTGCCGAGAATATTGAACCGACAAATGACAGCCCTGTGGAGCAGGCGATACCACCTGAAAGACAAGAGGTTTATGAACAGCCTGATTTTCAACCGGTACAATCCGTTGCTTCAGAAACACGCAAAACGAATACGCAGAGTGATTATTCTATGGTATATAATAAAATCACTTACTCCCCGCAAGTGCCGACAAAGGAATATAAACCGATGTCAAAGGGGATTAAATTATTCGCCTTTATTATCGCTCTTGTTATAGCTTTATCTGTTACGGCTTTTGTTGGATATAATTTGGGTCAAAACAGCGTTTTCACACCCGGTAAAAGCTCTGCAAAAGCCTCGATAAATCTTTCTCAAAAGCCTGCCGATACAGATGAAATGACCGTGGCAGAGGTTTATGAGAAGGCCAATAAATCTATTGTAGGCATAATGGTTTATAATCTTGAGGGTGAAGCCGCCCAAGGAAGCGGAATAATCTTCACGAAGGAAGGATATATAGTTACTAACGACCATATATACGCTGAAATTTCATCTCCGCTATTTAAAATTTATACTCACGATTTGAAGGAGTATTCGGCGGAATATGTTGCAGGTGATAAAACCAGCGATCTTGCTGTTTTGAAAATTGTTGATACGAAGGATGAATTTGAACCGGCAGAATTTGCAGACACAGATGAGCTTTTCTATGGCGAAAGGGTTGTAGCTATCGGAAGACCGGGCGAGGCGACTGAATCCTCAAGTGTGACAGAGGGTATTATTTCGGCACTCAACCGCCGTATTCAATCAACAACAAACTACAGTGCGCGTGTAATGCAAACCACCTGTGCTATCAACCCAGGAAGCAGCGGTGGTGCGCTTGTTAATATGTACGGACAGGTTGTGGGTGTTACTTCCGCAAAGCTTGTCAGCGTGGATTATGATAATGTAGGATATGCTATACCTACCGACATTGTAAAACGTATAGTTGATGAATTAGTAGAATATAAAGAGGTAAAAACCAGAGCAAAGCTCGGTATAACCTATCAAATGATAAATTCTGTTACTGCCGAGATTAACAACCAAGAGACAGTAGGTCTTTTAATTGACTCTGTTGCAGAGGACAGCGGTCTTTACCGTAAGGTTGAAAAGGGAGATATTATAACCCATATTAACGGAATCAAAATTACCGATGCCGATATAGTTCTTGATATAATCGAGAAGTGTAAGGCAGGGGATATAATCGAAGTTACAATTATGACTTCATCGGGTGTAAAAACTGAAAAAGCAGAGCTTAAAGCCAATGTCGGTGAGTCAAGCTATACCGACAAAGAAATATCTCAAGGTGAACAAAATAACGGAAAATTCAATTTCCCCGAAGGAGAATAAAAGAATTTATTTTTGAAAAGCTTATGAGCATTTGATTTTGGGGAGTCTTACAGCTTATGCAGAGAAAGTCCTCACCCACCTCTAAAAGCTTGCCTTTTCGTAAACCAAAATAGGTTTCAACTACTATAAATTTGCCGATTTTGTTTTGAAGGCGAGTTTTAAGAGTGTTATCGTTTTTTACATCGGAAAAGCGTTTGATATCATCATTTAAGTAGTTTTCAAATGCCATAAGGTCTTGCTCGTTTTTGATGGTCATAGGAAATTCGTAAGGCATATTATCACTCCATTACAGTATATTCTTCAATTTAGAAAAAGTTTGCACTTTAATATAGAAATTTCAGTATATATATGATATGATATATCCATTGACTAAAACTTCGGAGGTATTTTATGGAATTATATTACACTTCTGCTGCAAATACCTGGCTCAACGGTCTGCCTATAGGCAACGGCCGTCTTGCTGCTATGGTACAGGAAACTGACCTATCGGATGAAATAACCCTTAACCACGAGTGGCTATATTCCGGCGGAACTAAAGAACGACACGCCAAGCATAATGCGCAGTATCTGCCATTCGTAAGAAGGCTTTTTAAAGAGGGTAAGCACTACGAGGGTGCGCTCTTTGCAAACTTTTTATATTCAGGTGATATTGATGTTCTGCAAGACAATCCCGAAAGGCTGCAGTGTCCCGCAATGGCGGCAGAAATCAAATTTAACTATATATGCGATAACAATAAATACATTGAACGCCGACTAAACCTCGAAAGTGGAATTGCCACAATCAAGCGTGAAATCGACGGGGTGACTATTCAAAGTAGTTATTTCGCCAACTGCGAAAATGGATTGTTAAGTTTTTCTTGGCTTGGAAACGGCGCCTTTTCGGGTGAACTCACCCTTACAAGAAAGCCTGAATGGTCTTCACTTGAGAGTTTGAAAGATTGCGATGATATTTACTGCAAATTAGACGAGCTGCGCCACTTTGAAAACGAAATAGCGCTCGGTGGCATTTTAACCGATAATAACGGAAGCGGTGCGGTTAAATTCGAAAACCGACTGGTATATAAAACGGACGGCCAAACAGAACTTACCGAAAAAGGCGTTATAATAACAAATGCCACTTATGTTTATGCGGTTATTAATATTGCAACTTCTGCTAAAAACAGTGAGCTGATATTAGAGAATAATCCTTGCGAAATGCCTGAAAGCTGGGAAGACGCAAGGCTTGCCCACATAAAAAAATTCAGCGATATTATGAGCCGCGTCAAATTCACGCTCGGTGACAAGGACGAGTCACTTGATTTTCTTACCACAAGTGAGCGCGTAAAGCTTATGAAAAACGGCGCTGATGATAACGGTATTTGCGAATTATATTTTAATTTTGGCAGATATTTAATGCTCTCATCTACCATTAATGCCGAACTGCCCACACATTTGCAGGGCAAATGGAATAACAAAATCCGACCTGCTTGGGACTGCGACTATCATTTGGATATAAACCTTCAAATGAATTATTGGGCAACCGAAGCAATTAATATGCCTGAAGCTGCTAAAGGTCTTATAAATTACCTTAACTCTATTACTGATGCAGGTCGTGAAAGCGCACAAAATCTTTTTGGATGTCGCGGAATTTTTCTGCCGCTATCCACTGATATTTGGGGCGGACACTGCGGTACTTATGGTTGGACTGCCTGGACGGGAGCTGCGGCGTGGTTGGCGCAGCACGTATGGTGGCATTACATATACTCAGGCAACAAGGACTTTTTAAAGCAAGAAGCCTACCCTTATTTCTGTGAGGTCGCCGAATTTTACGAAGACTATTTATTTAAAGATGATGACGGTGTTTATCAGGTTTGCCCGAGCTACTCACCCGAGGCGCCGATTGCCGAACAGCCCAGCCTGCCAGTCGGCATTTGTACCTCAGCTTCTATGGATATACAGTTAATTTATGATCTGCTTGGCTACGCTATAAAATCGGCTGAAATTTTAGGCGTGGATAGTGATAGAATTGAGCGTTGGCAAGAAATAATTGATAATCTCCCCGACTTCCGCATTGGTTCTGATGGCAGACTGATGGAATGGGATAAGGAATACACCGAAGGAGAGCCGGGTCACAGGCATTTATCCCACCTTTACGGACTTTATCCGTCGGATATTTTTACAAGGGATGAATTTACCGCGCAGTATGATGCAGCTATTCGTTCGCTTGAGTACAGAATGAAGCATGGTGGCGGTCATACAGGTTGGAGTCGCGCGTGGTGTGCTTGCCTGTTTGCACGAATTAAACGCCCGAATGATTTTTATAACCATTACACCGAGCTTATCAAGGAATTTGCGGCAGAAACGTTGCTTGATTTACATCCGCCGAGAATTTTTCAGATTGACGGTAACTTTGGAGGTATTGCGGCGGTTATTGAAGCAATTGTCGGATATTACAACTCTAAAGTGCACATTCTCCCCGCCCTGCCTGAAGCTTGGGCTAACGGTGAGCTTTGCGGTATTAAAATTCCCGGCGGACATATGATAGACGTTAAATGGGAAAACGGAAAGGCAACAGAAATTTCTGTGACTTTAGGCTTTGAGGAAAGCGTCACCATTACTTGCGACGACAAAGATTTTGCCTTAACAGGAAAAATCGGAGAGATTAAAAGGATTTGCTTATAACCTCATTTTGTTATATCGAAAATTTTAAAAGCGCTTGATTTTCTTTGACAAGAAATGCTAAACGTGGTATATTGATTAAAAAGATTAGGAAGGAAAAAATAAGATGAAAACAATACTTTTTCAAGGTGATTCAATTACTGACGGCGGTAGATTTTCCGATGGATTTTTAGGCCTTGGCATAGGCTATCCTTTGCTCGTTTCTTCTGAGCTTGGCTTCGAATATCCAAACGAATACAACTTTGTAAACAGAGGTATCAGCGGTAACAGAGTTCTTGATTTATACTCTCGCATAGTCAGAGATATATTAAATATAAAGCCCGATTATTTGAGTATCCTTATCGGTGTTAATGATATTTGGCACGGTATAGGTCCTGACCCTAACGGAACAGGTAAAGAACGCTATGAAAAGGTTTATGATATTTTGCTTACCGAACTTCGTGAGGAATTACCTGACACTAAAATTATGATTTTAGAGCCCTTTGTTTTGAAGGCCGGCGCAACTGAAAACTGTGAGGAAGTGCCTAATCGCTGGGAAATTTTTGATACAGGTGTCAGAGAAATGGCAAAAATCTCTAAAAAATTGGCAGACAAGCACGGACTGAAATTTGTACCGCTGCAGGAAAAGTTTGACAAGGCGTTGGAATCGGCTCCGGCGGACTATTGGCTTTATGACGGTGTTCACCCGTCAGCTAAAGGTCACGAGCTCATAAAACGTGAGTGGATAAAAGCATTTGATGAAATTAAATAGATGAGAGTTTTACTGTAAAACTTAAAAAGCAAGTGAGTCCTTTCTCACTTGCTTTTTTGCTCTTAATCGGAAAATTCTGCTTCTTTTACATAGTCTATAAATGCTTTGAGGCTTTTTGATATCCATTTGTTTTTATGATAAATAAGCTGTTTCCAAATCTC
>JAZNWW010000035.1:0-26362 GCA_045593535.1 Acutalibacteraceae bacterium | reverse complement strand
TAAGGTGTTGTTTGGTAAACAAAGTAATTAAGCCAGTTTGAATATAGAAGATTTGCGTGGCTTCTCCAGGTTACAACAGGGGTTTTCTTTGGATTATCATTCGGGAAATAGTTTTTCGGAATTTCTATCTCTTTGCCTGCTTCTAAATCTCTGAAATACTCGTTTGCCAAGGTGTCTCTATCGTATTCCGAGTGACCTGTGATAAAGATTTGTTTGCCTTTTTTGGTTGAGATTGCGTAAACGCCTGCCTCATCACTTGAAGCCAAAATTTTAAGCTCCTTAACCTTTTTGATGTCCTCCTCCAAAACGGTTGTGTGACGGGAGTGAGGTACCATAAAGGTATCATCAAAGCCACGAAGTAAAATAGAACGCTTGTAATCGACCTTATGCGGAAAAATACCGAACATCTTCTTACTGAGAGGATGTTTTTTTATTCCGTAATGGTAATAAAGACCTGCCTGCGCGCCCCAACAAATGTGGAAGGTCGAGTGAACGTGAGTTTTTGTCCACTCCATAATTTCGCAAAGCTCCTCCCAATACTCAACCTCTTCAAATTCCAAATGCTCAACGGGAGCACCGGTTATAATCATACCGTCAAAGGTCTGGTCTTTTACATCATCAAAGGTTTTATAAAAGGTAAAAAGATGCTCTGCCGAGGTGTTTTTTGATTTATGGCTTTTAGTATGGATAAATTCAAAATCAACCTGTAATGGAGAGTTGCCGAGCAAACGGGAAAGCTGTGTCTCGGTCTCAATCTTTTTAGGCATTAAATTAAGAAGTAAAATTTTAAGAGGGCGAATATCCTGTGTTATGGCTCTCGTTTCGGTCATAACGAAAATATTTTCATCATTGAGGGTTTTAACTGCAGGCAAATCGTTTGGAATTTTAATGGGCATAATTTAAAATTTCCTTTTTAAAATTAGATTTTATCGAGTGCTTGCTTAATATCGGCAATTAAATCATCGGCGTCCTCGATACCGCAAGAAAAGCGGACAAGGTCGGGAGAAATGCCGCAAGCGGCAAGCTCTTCATCGTTCATCTGTCGGTGTGTTGCGTTTGCAGGGTGCAAACAGCAGGAACGTGCATCGGCAACGTGTGTTTCAATAGCCACCATTTTCAGGTTTTTCATAAACTTTTCAGCAGCGGCACGACCGCCTTTAACACCAAAGCTTACAACACCGCATGAGCCGTTTGGCAAATATTTTTGTGCAAGCTCATAATCCTTGTCACCCTCAAGTGACGGGTAGGTCACCCAAGAAATTCTATCATCATTTTTAAGTGCGGTTGCAACTGCCAAACCGTTTTCACAATGCTTCTTCATACGAAGATGTAGGCTTTCAAGTCCTAAATTGATGTAAAAAGCATTTTGCGGAGACTGAATTGAGCCAAAGTCACGCATAAGCTGTGCAGTAGCCTTTGTTATAAATGCACCGCCCAGTCCAAAGCGCTCGGTGTAGGTGACACCGTGATAGCTTTCATCGGGAGTGCAAAGTCCGGGAAATTTATCGGGATATTTTGTCCAGTCGAATTTACCACTGTCAACAATACATCCGCCCACACTGGCTCCATGACCATCAATGTATTTTGTGGTTGAGTGGGTTACGATGTCGGCACCCCATTCAAAAGGTCTGCAATTAACAGGTGTTGCAAAGGTATTATCGATAATAAGCGGTACACCGTGTGCGTGTGCAGCGTTTGCAAAGCGTTCGATATCAAGCACTCTTAAAGCGGGATTTGCGATTGTTTCGCCAAAAACTGCCTTTGTGTTGTCACGGAAGGCAGCATTTAATTCCTCGTCAGAGCAGTCCGGAGTAACAAAGGTGAAGTCAATGCCCATTCTTTTCATTGTAACAGCAAAAAGATTATATGTGCCGCCATAAATTGCGCTTGAAGCGACAATATGGTCACCTGCCGATGCAATATTGAAAACAGAGTAAAAGGAAGCCGCTTGACCGGAAGAAGTGAGCATTGCGGCAGTGCCGCCTTCAAGCTCGCAAATTTTCTTTGCCACCATATCGTTGGTAGGGTTTTGAAGTCGGGTATAAAAATAACCCTCTGCCTCTAAATCGAAAAGCTTACCCATATCCTCGCTTGTAGCATATTTAAAGGTTGTGCTTTGGATAATCGGTATTTGTCTTGGCTCACCGTTACCGGGTGTATAACCGCCTTGAACACATTTAGTTTCTATTTTGTAATCTGACATTTATATCACTCCAAATATTGTTTTTGCATTTAAGTTTAGTATATGTTTTAATTCGTTTTCGTCAAGACCCAGTGAAAAAAGTGCTTTTAGTTCGTCCTCGGCACGCCACATAGGGTAATCTGTACCAAAAAGCACACGCTCGGCACCGTATGTGCGGATAAGCTCTTTCACTCTGCTATGTTCAGTATAGCCGAAACAAGAGGAACAGTCAACAAAAAAACGTTTTATATCACGAAAAGCCTCTATTGCATCGTCCCAAACCGACCAACCACCCAAATGAGCGCCGATAACAGTCAAGCTTTCATAGGTTTCAAGAATGGGAACCAAACGCCTCGGGTGAGAAAAATCATACCGATAGTCGCCCATATGCATTAAAATCGGTAAACCCTTTTCTTCGCAAATCTCATAGATTTTAAGACATCTGTAATCATCAATTTTAAAGCCTTGAATATCGGGATGGAGCTTGACACCCAAAAGTCCCAAGGAAATGATATTTTCAATATCACCCTTTATATCCTCACTTTCGGGGTGCAGGGTGCCAAGACCTATAAGTCTGTCAGGGTGCTTTTTAACCTCATCGCTTATAAATTTGTTAATCGAAGGCACCTGCTTTGTGGTGGTTGCTACCGATTGAACGATGAATTTGTCAACTCCCGCTTTTACTCCGTTTTCCAAAAGGTCGCTGACAGTTCCTTTACAAAGGGAGTGACCGTCATAGAAGGAATCGGTACCCATAATCGCCCTTTCGGCAATTTTTTCGGGGTAAATATGACAATGAGAGTCTATGATTTCAATTCCGTTTATCATTTAAGTCCCAGCTTTTTCGCAGCGTCTTCACGCATTTTGTATTTAAGTATCTTTCCTGCAGCATTCATCGGGAAGCTGTCAACAAATTCAATATAACGAGGAACCTTGTGGCGAGCCATATGAGCGGCAATGTAATCCTTCATTTCCTGCTCGGTCATAGTTTCACCCTTTTTGAGAATGATACAAGCCATAATTTCTTCACCGTATTGCTTATCGGGAACACCGATTACCTGAACATCGCTTACCTTGTCGCAGGTGTAGATAAATTCTTCGATTTCTTTGGGGTAAATGTTTTCACCGCCACGAATAATCATATCCTTGAGTCTGCCTGTAATCTTATAATTGCCCTCTTCATCACAGCAAGCAAGGTCTCCTGTGTGAAGCCAACCATCAGCATCAATAGCCTCGGCGGTAGCTTTGGGCATTTTGTAGTAGCCCTTCATAATATTGTAGCCACGTGCTACAAATTCACCGTTTTCGCCTACTTTACAGTCTTTTCCGGTTTCGGGGTCAACGATTTTACACTCGACATTGGCAAATGCAGAGCCTACGGTTTCGGTTCTGACTGTGAGTGAGTCGTAGAAGCTGCTCATTGTGCAACCGGGCGATGCCTCTGTCTGACCGTAAACCGATACGATTTCCTTCATATTCATATCTGTTGTGGCTTTTTTCATAAGGTCTGCCGGACAGTTTGCACCTGCCATAATACCAACTCTAACGTGGGAAAAGTCAGTTTTTGCAAAATCAGGGTGTTGCATCATTGCAATAAACATTGTCGGAACACCGTTAAATGCGGTGATTCGCTCCTGATTAACACAAGCGAGCGCCGATTTTGCCGAGAAATAGGGCAGAGGACACATAGTAGCACCGTGTGTCATTGAGGAGGTCATAGAAAGTACCATACCAAAGCAATGGAACATCGGCACTTGAATCATCATTCTGTCGGCGGTGGATAATTCCATGTGGTCGCCGATATATTTACCATTGTTCACAACGTTATAATGTGTAAGCATAACGCCCTTTGGGAAGCCTGTTGTGCCGGAGGTGTACTGCATATTGCAAACATCATCTTTATCAACCATAGCTGCCATACGTGTAACCTCGGAAAGAGGAACATCATTTGCCCTTTCGAGTGCTTTTTCCCAAGTAAGACAGCCCTTTTGAGAGTATCCCACAGTTATAACATTACGCATAAAGGGAAGTCTCTTGCTGTGAAGGGGAGTGCCCTCCTTTGTGTTTTGGAGTTCCGGGCACAATTCGGCTATAATTTCGCCATAATGACAGTCACGAGCTCCCTCGGTCATAATGAGAGTATGTGTATCGGACTGTTTTAAAAGATATTCAATCTCGTGAATTTTGTATGCTGTGTTTACGGTTACTAAAACAGCACCTATTTTTACAGTTGCCCAAAAGGCAATATACCACTGAGGAACGTTTGTTGCCCAAACTGCAACGTGAGTTCCTGCCTTTACGCCGAGAGAGATAAGTGCACGGGCAAAGGTGTCAACATCATCACGAAATTCCGAATATGTTCTTGTGTAATCAAGGGTTGTGTATTTAAAGGCGTATTGGTCGGGAAATTCCTCAACTATACGGTCTAAAACCTCTGAAAATGTAAGGTCGATAAGTCTGTCTTTTTCCCAGACATATTTACCTGTATGTGCACGGTTGTAGTAAAGTGAGTTGTCACTCTTTGAGGTGTCGCTAAACTGCTTCATATAGTTTACAAACTGTGAGAAGATGATTTCCATATCATCAAGCTCACTACACCATTCGGGGTGCCACTCAAGTGAAATGAAGCCATCATAATTTACTGAACGCAAAGCGAGCATCATATCGTTTATTGGCATTTCGCCTTCACCTATAAGACAAAATTCAGGACCGTTTTCGGTCTTTTGAGCATCCTTTATATGAACGTGCTTTATATATGCGCCGAGATTTTTAATGGTGGTTTCTGCATCCTCATCATTTTCAAAATAAGGGGAATACATATCCCAAAGCGCCGACAAGTTGTCACAAGCGAAATGGTCGAGCAAATCACGAAGTAAAGCGGTATCAGCAAAAATTCCGCAGGTTTCTACAAGCAAGCAGACATCCTTTTCCTCGGCTGTTGGCAATACCTTTGCGATAGTAGATTTCATAGTCTCTGCCATATCATTGGGATTGTCGTTTCCGTATGCTTTAATGCGGATATAGGGAATATGAAGATTTGAAGCGATTTCGATACAGTCAAAAATTTCCTTTAAGGTATTTTCTTCATCAGCCTTGTCTGCGGGATTGCAAACGGTATCTATACAAGGAATTGAAAGCTTCATTTCAAATAGCTTTCTGACTGTAGCACGTGCAGTATGCTCGTGAAAAGCACCGTCCTTATCTGTGAAAAGGCGGTTGTGTATATTGTGAAGCTCAATGCCCTTAAAATTTAATTCTTTTGCAATATCACAAAACTCAGGGAAGGAATTGTCGTGCCATCCCTTTGTAGAAAATGAGAGTTTCATTTAGATTTCCTCCTCGTAAACAATTTTGTTTACAGCGTTTAAAAAGGCACGAATACTAGCGCCTATAATATCGGTAGAAATACCCTTGCCGGAGTAAAGCTTACCGTTTCGGCGAAGCTTTACAAGAGCGGTACCAAGTGCTTGCTTGCCTTCGGTTACAGACTTAATTTGGAAATCATCAAGCTCAAAATGACTGCCGATGATTTGCTCAATGCTTAAAAATGCCGAGTCAATAGGGCCATCACCAATGCTGATTCCTTGGAGGTTTTCACCGTTCTTTTCCAAGGTAATTTGAGCGGTAGCGGGGATGATATTTCCGTTGTTAATAACATAGCTTACAAGCTTATAAGTGGCGGGAACCTGAAGTGCCACACTTGCAACAATTGCATCAAGCTCTTTAGAGTCAACTGTTTTCTTTTCGGCAACCTTCAAAAATTCCTCGTAAACCTTGTTCGCATCTTCATCGGTCAAATCATAGCCGAGAGAAAGTACTGCGTTTATAACAGTATCTTTTGTGTCATCGGAGCTAAATGCCAATTCATCGGTTGCAGTTTGTAAAGAAACAGCGCCCTTTTCCTCTTTGCCGCTTCCGATAATCCAACTGATTTGTCCAAGAATACGACTCATTTCGGTATATTTAAGGGAGGAGGTGAAGCCCTCCTTTTCGATGCAATTTTTGAATACTTGAGCTATTGTTTCAAGCGGGATGTTTTCACCTGACGCATCAGTTGTTACAAGACCGGCACCGTTTTGTATTGCACAAACACCCTTTGCTGCTGCTAAACCGTTTTTGTTGTCACAGCAAACGCCGATAGTGATATTTTCAAATCTTTCGGCAATTTCCTTTACAAACATACCGAATTTATCGGGAAGCATTTCTGCTGCCGTATCGCAAAGTGTAACGGTTTTAGCACCGCTTAAAACTGCTGTTTCAATCAAGGAAACAAGGACTTCTTTTTCGGCACGTGTGGCATCTATTGCGACAAATTCAACATCATCGGTATATGTCTTGGTTTTTTCTGTTAAAGACTTAATAACAAGTGCCATTTTGTCTGCTTTTTTGTGACAGGTATATTCCATTCCGACAGTAGATACAGGAAGCTCAATTCTGATTCTCGCACTCTTTGCAGTTGAAAGCGCACAAGCCGCTTTTTCTAAAGACTCTGCAGTCATACCTGCACTTACGGAAATAGTACTGTTTTTAACAAAAGAAGCGATTGTTTTAATAAGCAAGGTATCTGCTTTTGTGTTTTCTATTTCAGGTAGTTCAATTACATCAATATTTAGCTTCTCAAGCTGGCGTGCAATTTCAAGCTTTTCTTTGAAAGAAAAGCTATTGGATTTTTGGCATAATGTTTTGTCTGAAATTTTGATGTTCATAACCTTTACCTCTTTACTTAACAAAATAAAAAATCCCTGAGATGCACTTTGTGCAATCTCAGGGACGAAATAAACTCCGTGGTACCACCCTGATTACCGCTTTAAACAGCGGTCTCTCAATAAAGCTCCAACAAGCTTTTAGTCAAGATAACGGGACTAACCGTAGTCGCTTACTTAAAGTTCGGCAACTCTGCTCCGGAATGAGACTTGAACTTATATTTTCGTATCGGTTCGCACCAAACACCGACTCTCTTAAACGCTTTTATATAAGCAATAATTCCTTCAATGCATTTTTAAGAATTATACCACCGTTTAAAAAAAATGTCAACATTTTTTTGTGCAAGTTTTAAACTCTAAAGTTCGGAGAAGGAAATACAAAACAAATAAAAAAAGCCCCAATTCTGTTAATTTACAAAAGTGGGGCTATTATAGTATTACTCAATATTTACTATCCAATATCCGAAGCGTTTGCCGTTTATTCGTTCAATATATTTCTTTTTTTCGAGTGAAGCGGTGATACGCTTAACTGTTCTATCAGATTTTCCGATTAGTTCTCCGATTTTCTTTTGTGTTAATTTGCCGTCTTTCTTAAGCAAATTTAGAACCTGCATTTCATCTAAAGTGACATCCAAAGTGCCATTTTTGTTTTCGGTTTGGCACTTTGGACAAGATAAAGAGCCACTGATGTGCATATCACGATTCTTGAGAAGGTTGTTTTCTCCAAGTAACAGATTTCTTAAAAACAATTCCAAATACTCGGTTGTATCAACCACACCTTTTTTGAGGTTGGTATAGTTTGCTCTTACCAATGCATTTCTGAAATACCAAGCATTTTCAGCAAAGATATCATTTGTAACATCAAATCCCAAAGTGCGAAGATATTTGATGAAGAAAACTGCGGTTGCTCTTGTATTGCCTTCAGAGAAAATATGAATTTGCCAAAGGCGAGATACAAATACCGCCAAATGCTTTATAATTTCATCCATTGAAAGATTTTTATAAGAAAACTCTTTTTCAATCGAAAAATCATAATCTAAGGTTGCTCTAAGGTCCAACGCACCGCCATACATAACGGTATCACCATCAAGTACCCATTCGTTTTTTGTAATATTATAATCCCTAATTTTACCGGCGTGTTTATAAATACCCTTAAACAACTGTGAATGAATTGATATATACTGTGCAGGTGAAAAGACAAAAGACTTTTCGGATAGCAACTGTGCTATGCGAACAGAAACCTTATCGGCTTCTTCGGTTCTGTCGGTATTGGTATGCATAAGATTCTCTTTATAATAACTGTGAATCAAGTTGTTGGCTTCTTCAAAGGTGATATCACCGTCAATACTCTTTTTAGCAGTCTCGATTAAATATTTACTTGTATTAAGTCCGTCAACCGCCTGAAGACCGATTGCGGTATGCCAAGCATAGCCCTTTTCTTTTTTCTCTGGTTCCTTTTCACGCATATATTCTTCAAAAATATCGTTCACAGTTTCACCTCATTTCATATATTTAATTATATCATATTTCGAATAAAATAGCAATTATTCAATTTGAGTTTCTTTTAAGACTGTTTTATATAAGTCTTGATTTTAGGCGGTAGCTTTTGTAAAATACATAATATAAAACTTGCAAACGAGGAAAAATATGAAGACAAAAACAAAATCAGAGATAACACAACTGTTTTTGGCGGCGCTTTTTACGGCGCTTTTGGCGGTTATATCTCAAATCAGTATTATGACACCCGTGTCAATACCCCTTTCCTTTCAAATTTTTGCAATTTGCCTTTGCGGCTATATGTTAAGTCTTAAATGGGCAAGTCTTTCGATAATAGCATATATTGCTTTGGGGCTTTTGGGACTTCCGATATTTTCAGGCTTTAAGGGCGGGATAGGAGTGCTGTTCGAAATCACAGGCGGATACATAATAGGCTTTGTACCGCTTGTAATTATTTGCGCTTTGCCGATTTCAGAAAAACAGATTTTTAAAATCTTATCTGGCATTGTTGGTGTTTTAATATGCCATATGATAGGAAGTATTTATTTGTCTGTGCTTTCACATACAAATTTTATGTCGGCTTTTATAGCTTCATCACTTGTGTTTCTTTTAAAGGATATAATACTTTCTGTTTTGGCATATTACTTGGCAGAAAAACTTAAAAAGCATTTAAAACAGAATAATTTATGAGCAGTCGGTTGACTGCTCTTTTTTTGTTCTATTTCGGACAAGGGTATCATAAGTATTATAGGGAAGGTGATTAAAACGGATTACACAAAAAACTACGATGAAGTGCTTTTTGCGGTGTCGCATAATTTATTCAAGGTACTCTCAAAAATTCCTGAAAAGATTAAAAACGGAGTCGAGGAAATAAGATTAAGAGTTTCTTTACCACTTTGCCTTACTGTTATGGGGGATACTGTTTTTGTAAAAAATACGGGTGAGATTTCATTCTTTCCGACCTCGGACTTGGTTTACATAACACCTCGAGATATAGAGGAAACCTACCTACAAATTTCGGAAAATTCGGTTTATGCACACGAGGAGGAAATCAAAAACGGATATATCACCTTAAAAAACGGTGGCAGAGCGGGGATTTGCGGAAAATTTTCAAAAGAGGGCTTTTTAAGTGATGTCACTTCAATAAACATACGAATAGCCAGGCAGGTAAAAGGCTGTGCTAAAACTCTTTGTGAAAAGTACAAAGGTAAGGGGCTTCTCATAGCGGGACCACCCGGCAGCGGAAAAACGACTGTTTTGCGTGATTTTTTGAGGATACAAGCCTCCTTACAAAACGGAAAGTGCAAACGGGTAGTTGTTATTGATTCACGGGGTGAAATTTCGGGATACAAAACGGGTGGCTACAGCAACGATTTGGGGCTGACTGCCGATGTGGTTTTTATCGAGGACAGAGCTATGGGAGTAAGTATTGCCCTTAGGACTATGTTTCCCGAAATGATAGCCTTTGATGAAATCGGAAGTAACGAGGAGCTTTTAAGGGTGAAGGAAAGCTTTTTTTCGGGAGTTGAAGTTGTGACAACTGCACATATCGGCCAAAAAAATGAGCTTATGCAGAGAGAAATCACGAAAAATCTTTTGTGTGAAGGGATTGTTTCCCAAGTGGCACTTCTCTCACCGATACACACCTGTGAAACAGTAATCCTTGACAGAAAGGAATTGCTCTGATGTTTTATATAAAGGTAATTGGTTTGATTTTGATTTTTTCTGTTTGCAGTATGATAGGATTTTCAAAAGCCTATAGCCTCAAAAAAAGGAAAGACCGACTGAAAGTTTTAATCAAATGTATGACAAGTCTTGCCGAATATGTAAAAATCGGCAACAGCGAGAGAAAATGTCTCATTGAAAAGGCTTTTGGAAATGAGTTTTCTGTCGAAAAAAATACTGTCAGCGAGGAAAATCTGACAAAAGAGGACAAGGAAATTTTTCTTGAGTTTTTTGAAAGCTTTGGAAAAAGCGAGAAAAAAGCGGAATATGACAAAATAAATCTCTATCTGAATTTTTTGAAGGAAAATTCTAAAAAAGCGGAAAATGATTTTGAAAAATTATCGAGACTTTATTCCCGTACAGGAGTTTTGATAGGTCTTGTTATATGTATTTTTTTGGTTTAGCCAAAGCATTTAACAAAAACGCAGGTTGATGCTTTTTGGCTTATTCCGGATATAAGCGTTAGGAGAAAGTTTATGGATGTTGATTTTATATTTAAAATTGCGGCTATCGGAATAATTGTCACGGTGCTCAATTTAGTGCTTGTGCGTTCCGGGAGAGAGGAGCAGGCGCTTCTTACTACCCTTGCGGGACTCGTGGTGGTGCTTTTGATGGTGGTCAATGCCGTTTCAGAGCTGTTCACTTCGGTTAAGGATTTGTTTTCGCTATGAGTGAGAGTGTTTTTAAAATACTCATATTCATTTTGTTAAGCCTGTTTGCAGTGCTTCTTTTAAAGCAAAGAAGCTCGGAATATGCCTTTTTGGTGAGCTTGGCATCAGGTTGCGTGGTAATATTTTTTGTCTTATCCCTTTTAAAAGGTCGGTTGGAAGACATAAAAAACACAATAGAGGAATTGGGCGTAGATACGGAGTATTTCACAATAGCTCTAAAGGCGGTGGGGATTGGATATATTACCTCCTTTGTTGCCGATTCTTGCAAGGATGCGGGACAAAACGCAATGGCTTCTAAGGCAGAGCTTGCAGGCAAAGTTGCTATTTTCATATTGACAATTCCGATGGTTACAGGAATTCTTAAAACTGCGGTGGGATTTATAAATGGTTAAGAAAATCACGGCTTTTTTGATAATTTTGTTTTTGTTTAGCTTTACAGTTTGCGCAGAAGAAAGCGATATCTATTCCGAGCAATACAAAAACAGCGGTGTTGAGGAATTGACAGAGGCATTGCCTGATGAAGCAAGAGATTTTTTAGAGCAAAACGAATTGGTGCTAGAAAATGCGGATTGGGTTAATAACTTGAGTGCACAAAATGTTTTTACGCATATTATGGAATTTGTAAAAAGCGGTGGAAAAACTCCTCTTGCAGTGACAATTTCTCTTATAGGAATAATACTGATTTCCGCACTAATAAGTAATAATACCTCTTCCTCCTCTGCATTGTCAGCGGCGGTTTTTGCAACCGTTGCCGCAACAGCAGGAATTATTTGTGTGCCGATTTTTTCGGTGATACAAACATCGGTAAATGCAATGAAGGCTTGCACGGTTTTTATGACAGCATTTATACCTGTTTTTGCGGTGATGGTAGCTTCCTCATCGGCGGCGCTTACAGCAGTATCCTCGAGTGCGACACTCTTACTTGCAACACAGGTTGTGAGTTATATTACAAATTTCGTGATAATGCCCTTGATGAGCGGATTTTTAGGTGTGAGTATTGCTTCAAATATATCTCCTATTATTTCAAAAAGCGGAATAGCTGATGGAATACGTAAAATTGCATTTTGGATTATGAGCTTGGTGTCGGCAGTATTTATCGGGGTTTTAAGTGTGCAAACTGCAGTTAATTCTGCGGCGGATAATCTGACATTAAAAACCGCAAAATTCATAATCGGCTCGGCAGTGCCCTTTGCAGGAACTGTGCTTTCGGAATCGCTGTCAACTGTGACCTCCTCTATGTCGCTTTTAAAGTCGAGTGTCGGCATATATGGCGTGGTTAGCCTTTGTGTGATTTTTTTGCCGCTTATTATTGAGCTTCTTTTGTGGAGGGTAGGGCTTATTATTTCATCTGCGGTAGCCGACCTTTTTTCTGTCGGCAAAATTTCTTCTTTATTCAGAAGCATTGACAGTATGATGTCACTTTTGATAGGTATTATTTTACTGACTCTTGCAATGTTTATAATTTCCCTTGGGGTTGTTGTATCGGCAGGTGGGGCGAGATGAGATTTTTAACAGACATTTTGTTGGCACTTTGTGTTTCTTCGGTTTTTATAGGTGTTCTTTTTTTGATTTCTCCCGATGGAAATCTTAAAAACTCGGTCAAATATGCCTTGTCCTTGGCGTTTATAATTTCGGTTACAGCTTCGGTGTCAATCGGGGATTTCGGGTTCGATTTTTCACCTGATATAGCAGAGCCTAATATCAGTTATGAGGAAATGGCGGTAGCCAATGCAAAGCTTGTTTACGGTGAAACCTTAAAGCAAAGCGGAATAAATTTTCAAGATATATTAGTTTTTACGGATAAAGATGAGTTTGACAACATAAAGATTATTAAGGTGGTAATAAGGACAGATGAAGCCCCAAGTGCTATAAAGGAGGCCCTCAAAGAAGTATGTGATAACATCGAGGTTGTAGTGGAAAATGAATGAGAAATTAAAGAGTTATTTGACTTTGCTTCAAAAACCAAAAGTTTTGATAATAGTAGGCGTAATAGGTATTTTACTGATTTTTTTATCCTCGTTCATCGGGAAATCGGATAGTAACGGTACAGATACTTTGAACGAAGGTTTTTCTGTTGAGGAGTACAAGGAAAGCATAGAAGAAAACCTAAAGGATATTGTCAAGGAAATTTCGGGTGACAAAAAGGCGGAGGTCGTTGTGACCCTTGAAAGCTCGATAGAGTATTCCTATGCCGATATTACTGAGGAAAGTCTTTCGGATAAAAGCGATGCGAGCAGTCAGGCGGCAGAGTCTCAAAGCAAAAACGAATACATAATCATAAAAGATTCTGACGGTAGCGAGAAGGCGGTACTCATAAAAGCCAAGCTGCCCGAAATCAGAGGAGTCGCCATTGTTTGTAATGATGGCGATAATGAGCTGATAAATTTGAAGATTACAAATGCCGTTACGGCGGCACTTAATATAACATCAAAAAGAGTATATATTTGCGGGAGGAAAAATTGATGAAAAAAGGTAAGGTATTAACAAAAGGACAAATAACGGTAGGTGTTTTAGTTTTAGGTCTGGCGCTTGCTGTTTGGTTAAATGCGAAATATGTTCCGACAAGCACCAAATATTTAGGTGATGCGGTCTATGTGGATGCTACAGAAGAGGGAGAAGCAGTAGAAACTGCCGCCAAGGTGGATAGCAGTGATTATTTTGAGACAGCTAAAAAAGAAAGAGAAAACGCTCGCAAAGAGGCGAGCGAGACTGTAGAGGAGCTGTTAAAAACTGATAAGCTTACCGAAAATGACAAAAAGGAAATAATGGAAAAAATTGAAAATATAAATAAAAACATACAAAAAGAGGCAGATATTGAAACGCTTCTCAAGGCAAAAGGCTTTGAGAAAAGCTTGGTTATAATAAATGACAAGGGGATAACCGTAGTTGTGAAATCAGATGGTCTCAATGCCTCGCAAACAATGCAAATACAAGATATTGTGACAGGAGAAACAAGTATAAATCTCCAAAATTTAAAAATTATTCCAATTACGAAATAAAATAGTTGTGTTATTTTGAAAATGTGGTATAATATTATTGTAAATATCGCATATTGGAGGTTTGCCTTATGAATAATAATACAACACAACTTTCTATCAGTACAGAAGTTATTGAGAAAATCACAGAAACTGCTGTTAAGGAAATTCCCGGCGTTGTTGGGCTTTCTAAAAAATCTATGGACCTAAAAAGTGCTGTAAAAAATGTAAAAGCATCAAAAGCATTTAAAGGCGTCAAGGTTGAAAGCGTGAACGGTGCTTTGAAAATTAACGTTTATATCACAGTAGAAAAAGATACTGTAGTTAACGAAATCGCTGAAAAGGTTCAAGAAAATGTCAAGGAAAAAATCCAAAATATGACAAGAACCGCAGTGACAAAGGTTAATGTTACGGTAGCTGATGTTAAGCTTGGAACTACCGAGCCCGTGAAAAAATAATCGAATATAACATAAAAAAGGCATAGGTCTCGGACCTATGCCTTCTTTTATCCTAATAAATAATCAAATACAAGCATCAAGCAAAAGCCTATAAGGAGCGAATAAGTAGCTCCTCGTGAATTTTCGTGGTGGGTTTCCGGAATCATCTCATCACTTATGACATAAAGCATAGTGCCACCTGCGAGTGCCAATGCAAAGGGAAGTATGACAGAGGAAATGCTTACAGCCAAATAGCCGAGAAGAGTACCGATTACCTCTACAAGTCCGGTAGCTACAGCTATTGCAAAGGTTTTTTTAACAGAAAGCCCTGAAGATAGCATAGGGCCTATTACTACCATACCTTCGGGTATGTTTTGGAGAGCAATACCTCCTGCTATTAAAAAGGCTTCGTTTGTGTTTTCACTACCGAAACCGACACCTGCTGCGATGCCTTCGGGCAGATTGTGAATAGCTATTGCTATAACAAAAAGCAAAACCTTGTCAAGATTTTTGTTGTTGTGGCTTTCGATGTCGGGCTCTAAAATTCTATGTAGATGGGGTACGATTTTATCAATTACGTTTAAAACCAAAGCGCCCGCAAACACACCTGCTACGGTAACAAGTATTCCGTATTTCCCGCCCATTTCGCTTGAGGGAATAATCAGTCCTATTACAGCTGCCGCCAGCATTACTCCTGCCGCAAAGGAAAGGACAATGTCTGAAAATTTGTGCGATATTTTTTTAAATACAAAGCCTAAAACAGCGCCTAAAATTGTAGCGGCACCGACACCCAAGGCTGTGAGTAATACCATTTGCATAGTTTTGTACACCTTTAAATATTATTCGTCTAAATAGTTTTTAAAATTATCTGTATATATTTTTTCACCGCCGGTTGTGACCCAAAGCACCTCAACGTTATCGAAATTTTTCAAAACTTCGTTTCCTTCCTCAACACTCATACAAAAAAGTGCTGTAGAAAGCGCATCGGCTATGCCGGAGTTTTGACAAAGGACCGATACAGAATTGTAATACTCTGCGGGAAAAAGTGTCAAGGGGTCAATTATATGGTTGTAATTTTTACCATTGACGGTATAAAATCTTTGATAATTTCCGCTTGTGACAAGAGAATTGTTGGAAATTTTCAAAATTTCTGTATAAGGCTCATCAAGGTTTTCGGCATCTGAGTTTTCTATTCCCACAGTCCAGCTATCATCATCGGCGGGTTGGTTTATAACCTTCACATTTCCGCCCACATTAAGCAGATATGAGGAAAGCCCGATACTTTTCATATATTCGCCGATTTGTTCTACCGCATAGCCTTTAGCAACAGCACCGACATCGAGTGTCATTTCATTGTCTTTAAGCCATACGGTATTTTTTTCACTGTCAACTATAACATCTTCGATATTTGTGTGAAGCGAGGCCTCTTTGAGAGTTTTTTTGTTGGGAAGTGTTGCCTCCTCTGGATTATCAAGACCTGCAAGTCTTGCTTTATGCCAAATTGACAGTACACTTCCTGCCGCAATGTTCACCTTTCCGTTTGTTTTGCGGTACATTTCCTTTGAAAAAAGGATTAGGTCAATAATTTTTTTATCGACCGATATTTTATTGTGCTTTCCGTTTTCTAAAGAATTTACAACAGCTAAATTGTTCAGACCGTTATAAAAAGTGTAAATATCGTAAAGTCGGTGATATTCCTCTAATTGTGTTTTGACCTTTTCGCAGTTTTGATGAAAAGTCTCCTCGTTTTCTTCGTATCCGATAATGGTCGTTACTGTATCAAAGTAGTCAAAACTGTAATCGGTGAATTTTTGAAGCTCAATTCCTTTGTTACAGGAAGTGAAAGTGGGAAGGCAAAATGTAAAAATAAGAATTAAAGATATGATTTTTTTCATTATTTGTCCTTCATCTTTTAAAAATAGCTCAGCCAAAACTGAGCTATTTTAATTTTTTTAAGATGCAGCTTTTGCGGCTGATTTCAAAATGGTGAGGATGTTGATTGTGCAACCCGACTCTGCTACAACAGAAGAGGGAACACCATCTTCGGCAGATAAAGCAGTTATTTCTGCGGCATTTTTACCAATGATATTAGAAATGAGAGCATCAACCTGCTGATACCATTCCTTGTCGGTAAGAGTGCTTTTTACCATACCGTAATCATCACCTAATTGGCGTTTTGTCATAAGATTTTCTGCTTTGTTTTCTGTGACACCCTTTGTGTTAAAGGAAACAGAGCCTTCAACTGTATCAATCTCTGCGGCGGTCACTTTTTTGTTGTTATCAAGAGCGGCAGCGGTAATATCAACTGTAACCTCAATCGAACCGCTTTTATCCGAGGAGGCATCGCTCATAACGCTTTGAGTAGCAACAAAAGCCAATTTTAATTTATTATCGCTTTTAGCTTTGCTGTCTTCTGCATTTTCAATAGCCTTTACGACAGCCTTAACAAAGTCGGCGATGTTTATGGTACAGCCTGCATTTGCAACCTCATCTGAAGGCTTTCCGTCCTCCAAAGCAAGAGCTTTTACTTCATCTAAATTTTTGCCCTTTATAAGCTTTGTCAGACTGTCAACCTGCTGATACCATTCCTTTTTTGCACCACCGTATGCAACCATACCGTAGGCATCGCCATATTCATATTTTGTTTTGGGCTCGGTCAAAGCTATAGCCTTGCCCTTGCTTGAAAAGGTCATAGCAATTTCCATTGTGTCCACTACACACTCGACAACTTTGCCATCTTTATCAAGAAAAACTGCGGCGGCGGTGGTTGTCATTTCGGATTTACCGTTAGTGTCGCCTTTAGCAGAAGTGGGGTCGGCAATACTTGAAACCACACCCATACCGAGCTTGATTGAGGATGAGTTTTCCGCTTGGTCTGCGGTATCATCTTTACAAGCAGTAAAAGAAAGAAGGAAAACAAAGGTTAGTAATAAAGCGAGGATTTTTTTCATTTGGAACAACTCCTTAAAATTTTATGTTTTTTGTGCGCTTTATGAGAATAGCGGCGGTAAGGCCGACAAGGATACCTGCTATAGTGCCGGTAATACACAAAACTATCATATAATAACCGATTTGCAAGGTATCAAGCAGTAAAATTGCCATCCCGATTTGTCCTAAATTATGAGCTACTGCACCCACGACACTAACACCAACACAGGAAAACTTATTGATGTTTTTAAGTATCAGCATAACTAAAAAACTTAAAAGAGCGCCTGAAATACTGTAGGCGAGCATCATAGCATTTCCGAAAAGCAGAGAGACCGCTAAAACTCTTATTAAAGAAATTGATATAGTATCAAGCGGGGAAAGCCTGTAAAGTGAAAAAATTATCACAATATTGGGAAGACCCACTTTAATACCGGGGACTGCCGGATATATTGGGGGAAGCTGTGACTCTACAAAGGATAATATTAGGGCAAGAGCGGTCAGTATTGACAAGACAGCGAGCCTTTTAGTTCTGTTTTTCATTGCCTAACCTCCGCCTGTTACGCTTATCGTTACCTTGTGTGGAAGACAAATAATGCTTTCTCCATCAAGGCTTATAGGTTTGTGGTTTTGACAAATTTTGTCACGGCAATTGGCATATTCGACATAAGCTTCACCGTTTTTTATAACAAGCGTGTTGATATGGTCGCCTTCGGTTTTGATGTCAAAGCGTGTATCTTCTTTGAGGTCATAGCTTGCAACAGTCTTTCCGTCAACTGCCACTTCAACAATGTTGCCCTGCTTAGCGGTGAGTTTAAGTGTTATAAAGAGTATAACCGAAATTGCCAAAATAATGCAAATTAAAATCAAATCGTTTCTAATTTTAGGTTTCATTTGTTATCCCATAACTTTAATACATTTTGTGGGGCAAACCTCAACACACTTTTTACAGCCAGTGCATTTTTCGTAATCAATACTTGCAAGATTGTCTTTAACGGTAATTGCACCGTGAGGACAGGTATTTTCACATTTTTTACATCCGATACAAGCATTTTTGCATTTTTTGCGAGCGACAGCGCCCTTGTCACAACTGCTGCACATAACAGCTACTGTTGAAACCAAGGGAGATACTTCAATAATACCTTTGGGACAAGTTTTTGCACAAAGCTCGCAACCGATACAAATTTTTCGATTTATGTGAGCAATACCATCTGCGACACAAATGGCATTTACAGGACAAACTGCCGCACAGTCACCGCAACCGAGACAGCTGTATTTACAAGCATTTGGACCGCCATAAACCATTGTTGCGGCTTTGCAGGTGGGTATGCCATTATAAACATTTGGTCTTTCGGTATCATTTATATTACCGTTACAGCGTACAAATGCGGCTTTTTCAATTACATCCTCAAATTCCACACCCAAAATTTCGGATATTTCTTTTGAAGTGGCATCAGCACCCGGTACGCAAAGGTTGATTTTTTCACCCTCGGCTACCGCTTTTGCATATTCATCACAGCCTGCATAACCGCAAGCACCGCAGTTAACACTAGGCAAAGCATCACGAATTTTTTTAATCTTTTCATCCTCTTTGACAAATAAGAAGTGGGAAGCGAGTGCTAAAAGCACGGATAAAATAAGCCCTACCGCAGTAACAATTGCGAAAGCGATTAAAACGTTGTTAAGCATATCTTCACTCCTTATTTAAAGATGTTTTCTACAATTCCGCCAAAGCCCATAAATGCCATTGAGACAAAGGATGCGGAAATAAGAGTAACGGGAAGTCCTTTAAAGCTTTGAGGAATTTCGCTTTCACAAAGCTTGGAGCGAACACCCGAGAAAAGAACCATAGCGAGTAAAAATCCGAGTCCGCATCCAAGGGAGGACACCATAGATTCCAAAAAGGTATAATTGTCGGAAATATTTTGAATTGTAACACCTAAAACTGCACAGTTGGTTGTGATAAGAGGCAAATACACACCGAGACTTTTGTGAAGTGAGGGTATGAATTTTTTGAGTGCCATTTCGGTAAACTGCACAAGGGCTGCAATTACCAAAATGAATACAATAGTTTGCATATAGCCGAGACCTAATTTATCGAGTATGAAGTACTGAATAGGCCAGGTAACCGCAGTAGCCATTATCATAACAAATATTACAGCAACGCCCATACCGACTGCTTGGTTTAGCTTTTTAGAAACACCAAGGAAGGGGCAAATGCCTAAAAATCTGCTCAAAACATAGTTGTTTACAAGCACCGAGGACATAAGGATTATAACTAAACTTTTAAAGGTATCCATTTAATTGCCCTCCGTTTCTTCCGATAAGCAGTTTTTCTTTCCGCAAAAAGCAGATGAAGGACAACCTTCACAGGAAAAAGATTTCTTTTTCGGCGCTTTTCCGTGGGTTAGCTTGTGAACCAGGGCGATAAGAAAACCGTAAACCATAAATCCGCCGGGAGCGGAAGCCAAAATACTTATTTTAAAGTTTTGCATAAAGGGAATTTCCATCCCTGCAAAAGAGCCTTTTCCGAGAACCTCACGAATTATCGCCATTGAAAGAAGTGCGAATGTGAAGCCAATGCCCATTCCGAGTCCGTCAAGTACAGACTTTCCAACACTGTTTTTACCTGCAAACATCTCGGCTCTTCCTAAAATTATACAGTTTACTGTAATAAGTGCCAAATAAACGCCCAAGGTTTCATAAAGAGAGGGAAGATAGGCGTGTATAAGCATTTGAACGATTGTTACAAAGCCTGCAATAATTACGATATAAGAAGGGATTCTTACAGTTTCGGGAATAAACCTGCGAAGCAACGAAATTACTGCGTTTGAGCAGGCGAGGACAACCGTTGCGGCAATACCCATACCAACAGCGCCGATTACGGTAGAGGTAACCGCCAAGGTAGGACAGGTTCCCAAAATTAAAACAAATACAGGGTTTTCAAGGAGCAAGCCCTTTAAAAATACAGACATATTATTGTTTTTCATTTATTTGGCAGCTCCTTTCAAAATTTTAAAGGCATTAAATGCCGAGTCAATAGCCTTTTCGTAGCCTATAGATGTTATGGTAGCACCGCTTATGGTATCAACCTCAGCGTAGTTGCCCGAGTTTTTGCCGATATATTTTGAGTAATAGTCTTTGGAAGCACAAGCATCTCCAATGTTCTTACTTTCTGCCTGGAAGGTGGTGACACAGGAGAGAATCTCACCGTTTTTGTCGATAAATACACGTATTTTAATATATTCACCGCTGGGAGTTGAATATTTACTTCCACCTTGAATACCGTAGCCTGCCGCCTTCAAATCAAACATATAATCGCCATTCGGTGTTTTGTAGGCGTATTCAATATCAGATGTGATTTTTTTGTTTTTTTTGAGGTTTACACGAGTTAAATTGTCGAAAGCTACATTGTCGAATACAGCTTTGACAGTATTTTTGATTTCATCGGTGTATTCACCGATTATTTTACCGTTATTATCAGTCGGAATATATTGACCGCTGACAATAAATACATAACCGGCAGCATTATCAGCTCGGTAAACAGTTACATCGTTTGACATATAGTAGATAGTGAATTTACCCTCTGCTTCGGGTAAAACGTCAGCTAAAATTTCCTCTTCACTTCTGGTGTCAATTTCTGCTCCGCCTAAAATTGCAAAGGCCTCAAGGGCATATTTTACTGCGTTTTTGTAAGCAGAAGTAGTGCGTGTTGAGCCTGAAATAGTATCAACGGAGTCTATATCTTCGAGTGTTTTGTCTTTAAGGCGTGTGCCATAGTCCTTTTCTGCACCGTTTGTTTCGTTTGAGGCAATACAGGTAGCACCGGCAACCTTTCCGTCAGAGCTTATACCGCAGATAATAACAAGTCCATCGGCATAACCTGTAACTTCAATTTTAAAGACATAACCGCCATCGCTTGAGGAATAAGCTTCTTTAACAGCGGAATTGAATTTATCGGTAGAGATTTCTTTAAAATCCTTTCCGGTGGGTAAAACCTCTTTGAAAGAGTTCTGTGTGGTTGAAAGCTCCTGCTCTGCTATTTTGGGGGCGGTAATATGATTTGTAATTCCGAGTAAAACGGAAATCACCGCACAAATAATAGTAAGAGAGAGAACAGTTTTTAAGTGTTTTTTCATCCCTTTTTCCCTCCAAACAATTTTCTCGGAGCGATTTTTTCGATATATGGATTAAGAATGTTCATAAGAAGTATTCCGTAGGAAACGCCCTCCGGAACATTTCCGTAAAAACGTATAAGTGTGGTGATAACGCCGGCGCCAGCACCAAAAATTATTTTCGGAATCGGGTTGTGAGGTGAAGTTACATAGTCGGTAGCCATAAAGAAGGCACTGATGAAAAGACCGCCTGATAAAATCCAGGAAAAAGCATTGTAAAAGCTGAAGCCATCGAGCAAAAAGCTTAAAACAAAAACTGTTCCGATAAAGGACACGGGGATATGCCAGGTAATAACTCTGCAAACTATTAAGTATATTCCGCCGAGTAAAAGAGCAATGGCACAGGTCTCGCCGATAGCTCCGCCTGTGAAGCCGAGAGCCAAATCCTTGATTTCCAAAGCGTTTTCAGTTCCTACAAGAGACAGCGGAGTAGCACCGGATGTAGCATCAACCGTTTTGACAAAGGTAGGGAAAGCGTATTTTGCAACTGTGGCAGGAAAGGCTAAAAGCATAAAGACACGAGCGGTCATAGCAGGGTTGACAACGTTACAACCGAGTCCGCCGAATATACATTTAACAACAATTATTGCAAAGGCGGAACCGATAACAGCTTGCCAAAGCGGAGTGGTTGAAGGCAGATTAAGTGCCAACAAAAGACCGGTGACAACAGCGCTCAAATCACCAACTGTTTGTTCCTTTTTGAGTATGAGGTTAAAAAGAAATTCAGCCAAAACACAAGTGGCAATGCAAACAGCGATAATTAAAACTGCCTTTAATCCGAACAAAACTGCACCTACAATGGTAGCAGGCAAAAGCGCTAATATAACATCCAGCATTATATCACGTGTAGTAATATTTTTTCTGATGTGCGGAGATGAGGATAAATGTAAAGACATATTTTACTTTGCCTCCTTTGCTTCGGCTTCTTTGATAGCCAGTTTTGCGAGTCGGTTATTTTCGACAATCGGGCGTTTTGCAGGACACACAAAAGAGCAACATCCACATTCCATACAAAGCAGAGCGCCTACTCGTTTGAGCCCTTTTATATCATTTTGCTTTAATAGCTTTGAAATTAAAGTCGGGTCAATTCCCAAAGGACAATGATGCGCACAAGAGCCACATTTAATACAAGCGGTGGGCTTTGGTATTTTCGCATCCTTTTCATCAAATGCTATGATAGCATTTGTGTTTTTAAGAACGGGTGAGGACAAATCGGGAATTGACACTCCCATCATTGGTCCTCCGTATAAAACCTTTTGCGGTTCACATTTCAGTCCGCAAAAATCGAGCAAATTTTTAACAGGAGTGCCGATAGGTACAAGTAGGTTTTGTGGATTTTCAACAGCACTTCCGTCAACCGTCACACACTTACTTACAAGCGGAATACCGGTTTTTAAATATTTACCTATTGTAGCGATGGTGGTTGAGTTGCATACAACACAACCTACATCAATCGGAAGCTTACCTTCGGGAATTTGTCTTTTTGTTGTGTGGTAAACGATTACCTTTTCACCGCCTTGCGGATAAAGGCTCGGCAAAACTGCAACCGAGAAATTATCATACTTGCAGATTTCTCGCATTTTAGCGATTGCTTCGGGCTTGTTTTTCTCAATACCGATTATCACATTTTCGATATTAAAATATTTTACTAATTTTTCTAAAGCAAAGAGTATATCCCCAGCAGAATCTACCATAGTGACAGAGTCACTTGTGATATATGGCTCACACTCGGCACCGTTCACAATAAGATACTCGATTTTATTATCGGTAGTAAATTTCACGTGTGTCGGAAAGCCAGCACCGCCGAGACCGACAATACCGCTTTGCTCAATAGCTTTTAAAAGACTTGCTTTTCCTCTTATAACGGGGGCTTTAAGGTCTTCGGCAAGCGACATTTCGCCATCAGACTCTATGGTGATTGCGGGAGCGGTTTTGCCATTTGACAGTAAAAAGTCTTCTATCGACAAAACAGTGCCCGATACACTCGAATAAACAGGAGAGGAGACAAAACCGTTTTGCTCTGCAATGAGAGTTCCGACCTTTACCTTGTCACCCTTTTTGACAACAGGTTTGGCAGGAGCTCCAATGTGCATAGAGGTAGGTATGGTAACCTTTTCCACATCCCAAAGCGCCACAGCCGAAATATTGGCTGTGTTTTTGAAATGAGGAACCTTTGCTCCTTTTAAATAGAAAGCCATAAAATTTTCACCTTTCTTGAAAAGATAATAAATGGATATAATTGACAAAAATTTAACAATCTTTTTAGAGATTTTTATATAATTATCTAATATAGATTATACTTTAATTATTACCATAAGTCAATAAATTAGAAATATACATTTTAATAAATTTTACATAAAAAATCCCCTGCCAAAGTAAAGGCAAGGGAAATAAATTTATTCTTTGGTTTTTTGTGCGTGGGCAAGCTTTGTCTCACGGCGGTTTTTAACCTCATCTGAAATCGGCTTGATTTCGCCTGCGGCAGCAAGTGCCATACGTGTCATCAAAGGACCGACCAATTCGTAAATTAAAACTGCAAATAGTGTAATATTTCTTATCAAATCACCTACTGTACCTAATTGAGCCGATGCGGTTGCACACATACCGAGAGCTACACCTGCTTGAGGGAATAGGGTGATTCCTAAATATTTGGAAATTTGGGGTGAGCAATGTGTAAGGCGTGCACTTATAAATGTGCCGAAGTATTTGCCGAGACATCTGGTTATTATGTAAACCACGCCTATTATTACGATTGAGCCCGAAGCAAATACGCTAAGCTCCAATTCCGCACCGCTTATTACAAAGAAAAGCGCAAATATCGGAGATGTCCATTTGTCTGCCGCACCCATAAGGTCGTGTGACAAAGGACAAATATTGCAAAATACAGTACCTAACATCATACAAGAAAGCAAGGAGCTGAAATGAATCTCAACAGGGCCGATATTAAATTCGAGCATTGAAAGTGAAGCGGTAAGGAGTACTGCTCCAATCGTAAGATTTAAGCGGTTTGTGTTTGAGTTAAAGAGCTTTTCGAGCGCAGTCAATGCAACACCCATCAAAGAACCTAAAATAAGAGAAGCAGTAATTTCTATTAAGGGATTGACAATAATTGATATCATATCGACAGAGCCACTTATAAGAGTTTTGGCAATTCCGAAGGAAACTGCAAAAACAATGAGACCTACCGCGTCATCGAGAGCTACAATAGGAAGCAAAAGCTTGGTTAGCGGACCTTTTGCCTTATATTGTCTTACAACCATAAGTGTAGCGGCAGGAGCGGTTGCTGTCGCAATAGCACCAAGGGTTAAAACTTGAGGAAGGGAAAGTACATCGGGCATCATTTTATGTACGGCAAAGAGTGCTAAATCAACCATTAAGGTAGCGGCTAATGCCTGAAAAATACCGATTACAGGCGCTTGCTTTCCGGTTTTTTTGAGGTCGGAAAGTCTGAATTCGTTACCGATAGAAAAGGCGATAAAGCCGAGGGCAACCTCTGATATAAGTGCCAGACTTTCTACAGCATCGTGAGAGCCAAAGCCCATACCGTTTAAATGAAGCCTGCCCAAAGCATAAGGTCCTACCAGAACGCCTGCTATGAGGTATGCTGTGACAGACGGAAGCTTTAAGGGCTTGAAAATTCTTGTCATTAAAAGTCCTGCAAGAAGTGCTACGGACACCGCAAGTAATATGTTCATAAAGAATATCTCCTAGCCATTGGGTTTTGAATCACATTTTGAAAAAAGTATTTTATGCTGTGTTTTTGCATCGCACAAAAAAACCGTTATTTACAAAATTCTGCGACCCGAACGAGAAATATTATATCACTCTAAAATTTAAAAGTCAATCGAATAACACACACATTTATATATATTATATATTGCCCAAAAAGAAAAAATAGCAAATAATTAAAAAATTGGTAAAAAGTGCTTGACAAGAGGGAAGAAAAGGTGTATTCTATTAAAGGTTAGCAATGGCTAACTCGATAAAACCTAAAAAACGGAGGTATTTCAGATATGACATTAAAAGATGCTCTCGAAGGCGAAGAATATACCATCCGTGAAATTGTGACCGATGATGAAGAACTAAACTCGTTTCTTTTTTCGCTCGGTTGCTATAGCGGTGAGACAATAACAGTCGTATCTCATTTAAAGAGTAGCTGTGTTGTTTCGATTAAAGACGCTCGTTACAATATTGACAATCAGTTGGCAGAGGCAATTTTGATTTAAAAACAAGAAAAAATCTGCCAATTGTTTTTTAAGCTGAAGTTAGCAGTGGCTAACTCACAATTTTAGGAGGAGGAATTATGAGAATTGCATTGACCGGCAACCCTAACTCCGGTAAAACCACAATGTACAATGCTCTGACCGGCAGTAATGAAAAGGTCGGTAACTGGGCGGGTGTTACCGTTGAGAAAAAGGAACACACCATTAAAAAGACATATTGTAGCGGCGAGGAACAGCTTATTGCAGTTGACCTTCCCGGCGCATACTCTATGTCACCCTTCACAAGTGAAGAGAGTATCACAAGCTCTTATGTGAAGAAGGAAAATCCTGATGTTATAATAAACATTGTTGATGCCACAAATTTAAGTCGTAGCTTGTTCTTTACAACTCAGCTTTTAGAGCTCGGTATTCCGGTTGTTGTAGCACTTAATAAGAGCGACATAAACAAAAAGAAGGAAACAACAATCGACAGCGATAAATTAGCAAAGAAGCTTGGTTGTGCGGTTGTTGAAACCGTATCTACATCGGCTGACGGCTTAAAGGCAGTTGTAAAAACAGCGATGTCCGTTGTCGGCACAAAGCAATATTCGCCCTATCACCAAATAATTACAGACCTGTCAGATAAAGCTCTTGTTGAGGAAGCTGATCGTGAGCGTTTTAAATTTGTAAACGCTATTGTGGCAGAGGTTGAAACACGTAAGGTATTCACAAAGGATAAGAACTTTGGCGATAAAAGCGATGCTGTTCTTACAAACAAATGGCTGGGTATGTCGATTTTTGCGGTTGTGATGTATCTTGTATTCCAAATCTCTCAAGTTTGGGTAGGTACACCTATTGCCGATTTGCTGG
>JAZNWW010000034.1:0-5672 GCA_045593535.1 Acutalibacteraceae bacterium | reverse complement strand
GATGAAGCGATTAAATATGCTCAAATGGGTTTGCATTTACAGGAGAGCGGAATCAACTTATCCGAGGCAAAGGATATACACGCAAAGCTTGATTACATAGCGACTGTAAAAGGCGTGGATGTGAAATCTCTTATTGATGAGATGTTTGATTCGGATGAGAAGACCTATCGTGAGGAGCTTATGGGCGAAGGAATGAGTGAAAAGACCATTGATTCGCTTGTTGCTTTACGTAAGAGTGAGAATAAGGAGAAGTATGAAGCGGCTATTGCGAAGCGCAAAGCCGACCAGGAAGCGCTTCTCGAACAAAACAGGAAAAGTCTTGAAAGTCGATTAGCTGACGAGCTGATAGAGCTTAAAGAAATGTGCCCTGAGGTTGAAAGCTATGAATCTTTACCCGATTCCGTTAAGGAAATGGCGGTTAAAGGTCTTGATTTAACTTCAGCTTATTTACGTTTTGCGCACTCCGAACGAGTAAAAATTGAAAAAGCCACCAAAGCCGCCGAGGAAGCAGCAAAAGCGACTGCCGGCAGTTTGAGTGGTGAAGCCGAACAAGCGGCTAATGATGAAAAACGTTACAAAGATGCCTTATGGGGCAGATAAAAAATAAATTTTAATTTAAAGGAGATATTTAAAATGGCAAATACAATTTCTTATGCAAGCAAGTATGCACCTGAGCTTGACAAAATGATTACACAAAAAGCTGTAACAGGCTTTTTCTCTGATGGAGGCTTTAAAGCGAGATTTACAGGAGCAAAGACTGTTTTTCTTCCTGAGCTTACTACTGTAGGACTCGGTAACTACAATGCGGGAGAAGGTTATAAAAGAGGACAAGTAGTTCTTAAGCACACTCCTTATGACCTTAAAATGAGCAGAGGACGTCAAATCTTACTTGATAATCAGGATATGGATGAAAGCGGAGTTCCCGATTTAACAGGTCAAGTAGTCGGAGAATATACAAGAAACGAAATCATCCCCGAATTAGATGCGTATGTTCTTTCAACTCTCTATGCTATTGCAAACGAGAAAGGAAACATAACAACTTATGATTCTACAAAAGCTGTGGCACAGTTACTTGCGACAATAAACAGTGTTGAGGCAGCATGTGAATATGGTGATACACCATTGGTTGCCTTTGTTGACCCTGTGCTTTATGGCATTTTGCAAAACTCACCTGAAATCAACAGACAGTTAGTGGTTTCTGATTTTAAAAAGGGTGAAGTGGATTTCAAGGTTAAGCATTTGAACGGAGTAGCAATTCTTCCGGTAAGTTCACGAAGAATGAAATCGGAATATATTTTTGCTGATGGTTCGGATGCTTCAGTAGGAGGTTTTACTCCAACTGAAACTGCAAAAGATGTAAGAGCTATTGTTGCTCCTAAGGATGCAGTAAATCTTATTAAAAAGGTTCAGAAGGTTGACCTTCTTTCTCCCGGTGAGGTAGAAGACTTTGATGCATACAAGATTAACTTCCGCCTTTACTATGATTCGATTGTTAAGGAAAGCAGAAAAGGCACTATTTTTGCTATTGCATAGTGAGGTGTGAAGAATGTTTCATCTTAAAAACGAACTCGGCAACGTTCATTTTGAAGTGAAGACCGAAGCTGAAAAACTCGAACTTGAAAAAAGAGGCTTTAAAGTGGTTGAAACTCCGAAAGAGCCTAAAGCTCCAAAAGAGAAAAAAGCCGACAAATAGTATAAAAATAAACCGCTCCTGGAATACCGGGGGCGGTTTTGAACTTTGTGGAAGAACGGCACACAGGCACGTTCCCTACGTTTGATTTTTGCAAAGGTTTACCGATTTTAGATAAGGTTTTGCAAAGGTTAAAACGGAATTTTAGGGAATAATGCGGAATTGGATTTGGCGGGATGATGTGGGCATCATCCCCTACAAAATAAATTTGGAGGAATAAAATGGAAAAGCAGAAAATTACACCAAAGGAGATATTTGCGCAGTACAAAAGTGCGGTTGATTACAAGAACAGTATCGGTGACAAAGGACTATATGAGCAGGCAAAAATCAACGAGAGGTTTTATGTGGGCGACCAATGGTATGGATGTAAAGCCGGTAATGACAGGCCTTTAGCTCGAAACAATATTATAAAGCGCATAGGCGAATATAAGCTATCTAACATCACAGCACAGCCGATTTCGGTAAATTACAGCGCTGAAGGTGTCAAGAATTTGTTTGACATTGACAGTGCTGACGAAAGAGATGCAGTGAAATACGGTATGATGTCGGGTGAAGTTCCGCCCGAGGAGCCTCACGAAGCAGAAATATCTGTTATAACAGAAGCATTAAGCGATTACTTCCGCATTACAGCTGAGCGAATTAAGTTTGACGGTAAAAAAGAGCAAGTACTCAGAAACGCTTATATTTCCGGTACAGGCGTGTTATATACCTATTGGGACGAGAATATTGAAACAGGTCTTTACGCCGATGAGAAACGGAATATGGCGATAAAGGGCGATATTGCGGTTGAAGTGATTGACATTGAAAACGTTTCCTTCGGTGACCCTAACAATGATAACGTGCAAAGTCAACCGTTTATTATCATTGCACAAAGGCTTGATGTTGAAACGGTAAGACGTGAGGCACGCAGAAACAAGCGTTCTGACTGGGAGCAAATAGTCCCCGATGGTTGTGAGAATTACAATGCCGGTGACAGAGGTGAAGAAGAGCCTGCAGAGAGCCGACGTGTGACTGTGCTTACCAAGTTTTACAAGGAATATGACAAGACTGAAAGCAAATACGTTATAAAAGCCATAAAAGTGACCGAAAAGGCGGTTGTGAGAAACGTTTGGGAACTTAAAGGTAAATTATACCCCTTTGCAATATTCTCTTGGGAGCGGCGCAGGAGCTCAATTTATGGGGAAAGTGAAATTACATACCTTATTCCAAATCAAATTGCGATAAACCGTATGTTATCAGCTGCAGTTTGGAATCAGACAATGACAGGTTTTTCGCATTTGCTTGTAAACGGTGATGTGATAAGCGATAAAGTGACAAATAACCCCGGACAAATTATTAAAGTTTTCGGCGATATGAATGACGTTGCGGGTGCAATGAGGTATGTAACACCGCCGCAGGTAAGTAATGCAATGCAGAGCTTGGTAGATGCAATCTCAACAGCTACATTAGTTGGTGCAGGCGCTACTGATGCATCGCTCGGCAGTCTTAGAGTTGAAAACGCTTCAGCGCTAATCCAAATGAGAGAGGCAGCGCTTCAGCCACTACAAATCTATTTAAATAGATTTTATGACTTCATTGAAGACACAGCAAGAATTTGGGCGGATATGTGGGTTAGCTGCTACGGAGACAGGAAGCTTCGTGTGGAAGATACTGACGGTGTGAATTATATCCCCTTTATTGCCGAAAGATACCGCAATTTGTTGCTTGTTGCACGTGTTGACGTTGGCAGTGCAACAATGTACAGCGACAGTGTATCTGTGGATATGCTCTTTAAATTCTATGAGATGGGTGTTATCAACAAGGCGCAGTTGCTTGACCGCATACCTAAAGGCATTATTTATAACGTTGAAGGGCTTAAAAAGGATATGCAAAACGCTCCTGTACCCGGTATGATGCCGGGCGGTGTGGATGATGCGGTTATGCAGAGGATGGCGCAGAATTTCCCCGAGCAGTACGCACAATATCAAAATATGAGCCCTGAAGAACAGGCACAGGTAAATAGTATGACAGGAGGCGCATCACTATGACAGCAAGAGAGCTTTATATTTCGGCTTTGACGTTGCTTGGATACAAGGACAGTGATATGTTCAAAGGAAAGTCCGTAGTCCTTGTCAATCGAGTTTATGCGGATTTGTTTTACAGTATAAATCCAAATGGCGAATTTGAACCAATAAAAAACCTGCAGGATGAGGTTGAGCTTCCTCAAAAAGTATTGCATGACGTCTTTCCTTACGGTTTGGCGGGATTTTTGGCGCAGAGCGAGTCAGACGGCGACCAACAACAGCTTTACATGTCAATTTACAACGGTAAAAAATCAAGGCTTAACAGTACATCACAGATAGAGGATGTTATTCCTTGTCCGGAGATGTAAAGAATGCGTAATGCGTAATTCGTAATGCGTAATTGGAATCCCTCCCCTTTATATCCTCCCACCGCAAGCGGTCCCCCCTCCTTTAGGCAAGGAGGGCAACGGGTTGCAGAGGCAAGGGAGGCGGGGCGCAAATGGTAGATGAGGCAAAAATAAGTAATAGGTAAGGTGAAAAGATATGGGTTTTCCTTTGATAAATAAACAAGCAATGAGAACAGTCAATATTCCCGAACTATCAGGCGGAATAAATTTAAGAGATGCAATATATTCTGTTAATGATAACCAATTAACCGACTGCAAAAACGTGTGGTTTAAAGATGGTGCGCTCAAAACGAGACCGGGCAGCAGAAAGAGTTCTGATTTTGGGACTATTTACTCGTATGATTATGAAAGTCAAACCGAAGAAAAAGAATGGGAAATCTACAAAACTTTAGGTGATGTGACCTATAAACTGCACTCGTTGGCGGTAACAACTTTCAGTGTAAATGAAGACGGAATTTTAAAAACCGATTCAGTTACACACTTTTTCTTTGTGCCTGAAAACAATTCAGAAAATGTGGTAGATGTTGAAAAACTTCCTGTTTTACCATTTTTCTTTAAAGGCTTTTTAACGGAATATGACGGGAAAATTATTTTGTTTGGAAAAGAACCTATTGAAGAGACAGGGGAAGATGATGAGCTTACAGGTGAGATAGTCAACCTTGGTCAAACCAAGTATGAAAACGTGATTTACCAATACACTTTTTCGGGTAAAGAAGACTCCGGGAAAATGGGCGTTTTGGAAAAGCTGACTTCAAGTGATATATACATTCCGACTGTTCTGACTGACTGCAAATGTAGTAAGGATGGCAAGAGTGATTTTTCGTCAGCACCGGGTGAAGCGTATAACAAAATTAACGACCTTTGTAAAATCGAATATTCGAGTGTAAACAGAGACTTGTTGGATGTGAGTGATGCTGATTCGACACATGAGATGAGATATTATATCCCAAATATAGGTAAGGAAGACAGTGAGAAGATAACAAGTGATTTTTCACTCAAAATAACCTATCCCGAAGCGCTTAAAGACACGAGCGGGAACGATATGACAGATGATGAAGGAAATTTAATTTACACGGTAGAGCACAAGCTCGGTTATTTCAATAACAAAAAAACATTTTACGAGTTTGTGCCCGGAACAACGAACACACAGCCCGATAAAGTATGGATAGCGGGAATGGTATTGGCTGATGGCGGTATGAGAGTTTCATTTTTCACCAATGAAACAGTAGTGACATCGGGTTTGACTGTGAAAATGGTAACAGCTGCAGATTACGTTAGAAATAATATGATACTAACAATACCTTGTGTTAGTGAAAACAAAGATGAAATATTCGATTGCAATATTTCAACTTGGTACGGTGGCGAAGCTTCGGGCATTTTCGGCGGAACGAGACTGTTTGTTGCAGGTGGCACTAACAAGGTGATTTGGTCTGACCTTAATAATCCTCTTTACTTCCCCGAGGACTGTGATATGGATGTAGGGGAAAGGGACGAAAAAATCACTGCTTTTGGAAAACAAAACGAACAGCTCGTTATATTCAAAGAACGCTCGGTGTGGGGCAGTAATTACGC
>JAZNWW010000033.1:0-13361 GCA_045593535.1 Acutalibacteraceae bacterium | reverse complement strand
TTAGGTCGCAGAATTTTAAAGAGTTGAATTTTTGGCTGTGCGAGGCACAAAACGCAGTTAATCCTGACGGATTAACGAGTATTTTAACAATGCAAAGACGAAAATTGAGCCTTTAAAATCAGGTTCGGATTATTCGTGTTTGCTTAACGTGTGTAAAAATTATTTGGAGGAATATAAAAATATGATTAGTGCAGGCGATTTCAGAAATGGTGTAACCTTTGAAGAAGACGGCAACGTTTTACAGGTTGTTGAATTTCAACACGTAAAGCCCGGCAAAGGTGCAGCTTTTGTTAGAACAAAAATTAAAAATGTAATTACAGGCTCTGTTATTGAAAAGAGCTATAACCCTACCGCTAAATTCCCGACAGCTTTTGTTGAGAGAAAAGATATGGAATATTCTTATGCGGATGGCGACCTTTATTATTTTATGGACCAAGAAACATACGATATGGTTCCGATTAACGCTTCCGACCTCGGCGACAACTTCAAGTTTGTTAAAGAGAATATGGTTTGCAAAATTCTTTCCTACAAGGGCAAGGTTTTCGGTGTTGAACCCCCAACATTTGTTGAGCTTCAAATCACAAAGACCGACCCCGGTTTCAAGGGCGATACAGCTACTAACGCTACAAAACCCGCTACTGTTGAAACAGGTGCAGAAATTCGTGTGCCCTTGTTTATTGATGAAGGCGATATGGTAAGAATTGATACACGTACCGGCGAATATATGGAACGTGCATAAACTTTAAAATTCGGAGGATTACTATAATGGATATTTGCGAAAAGGTTGCATACATCAAGGGCTTGGCTGAAGGTCTCGGCGTAGATGACTCTACAAAAGAGGGCAAAGTTCTCAATGCGATTATTGAATTACTCGGTGACATTACAGAGGAAATCTGCGACATTGAAGAGGGTTGCGATGAAATCTGTGAGCAGTTGGATGCAGTTGATGAAGATTTATCTTCACTTGAGGAAATCTTTTATGAAGATGATGACTGTGACTGCGACTGCTGTGATGATGAAGATTGCGACTGCTGTGATGATGAGGTTTACGAAATTGAGTGTCCTGCTTGCAACGACATAATTTATCTCGATGCAGATATGCTCGAAGAAGAGGGTATGGTTTGTCCTAATTGCGGAACAAATCTCGAATTTGATTTTGACTGTGACTGCGGTTGCTGTGATGATTGCGAAGCAGAGGATGCAGAATAATTAAAGTTTTTGTCAGCCGCACAAAAGTGCGGCTTTTTTAATGAAACCCAGATAATCTGTCTATATAAGAGGTATAAAAATGCAAACCGAAATAAAGCTCCAATATGAAGTTAAAGAGCTAAAGACAAAAAAGCTTCCCGTTATAATTGTGGCGGCGGGAAATTCTACCCGAATGGGAACAAACAAGCAGTTTATGCGCCTACAGGGACTTCCTGTGATTGCAAGGACGCTGGCGGCGTTTGAAAATTCAGAAGTAATTGACAGAATTGTTTTAGTTGTAAAAGCGGATGATGTTTTTTCTTTTGAAATACTTGTGAAAAAGTACGGTTTCGAAAAAATAACAGATATTGTCTGTGGCGGAAAAACAAGGGCGGAATCGGTTTTAAAGGGCTTTGAACGCTTGCCGGCCGGAGAAACCCGTGTTCTTATTCACGATGGCGCAAGACCTTTGGTCTCAGAAAGAATTATTGCAGATGTGGCATCCGCATTGGAAAAGTGTGCGGCGGTGACCTGTGCTGTTAAGGTAAAGGACACGATAAAGCAGGTAGATGAAAACGGAAAAATCATAAAAACACTTGACAGAAACACACTTGTTGCGGTTCAGACTCCTCAAGGTGTCAGGGTTAAGGATTATTTGTATGCGATAGAAAAAATCGGAAATGTAGAAAACTATACCGATGACACATCTATTATGGAAAAGGCAGGTTATGAATGCTTTTGTGTTGAGGGAAGTTATAAAAATATTAAAATTACAACCCCCGAGGATATAAATACAGCAGAAAGCTATTTGAAAGAGGAAGGTTTATGAGAATAGGTCACGGATACGATGTTCATAAATTGGTTGAGTGCAGAGACTTGCGTTTAGGCGGAGTGAAAATCCCCTTTGACAAAGGATTGCTTGGTCACTCGGATGCCGATGTTTTGCTTCACGCCATTTGCGATGCTTTGCTCGGTGCGGCGGCACTCGGCGATATAGGAAAGTATTTTCCCGATACCGATGATACCTTTAAAAATATAGACAGCAGAATTTTGCTTCGAAAAACTGTTTCGACAATAAGGGAAAAGGGTTACAAAATCGGAAATATTGATGCTACCGTGATAGCGCAAAAGCCAAAGCTCGCTCCTTTTATTGAGCAAATGCGAAAAAATATATCGGCTGATACCGAGTGCGCTCTTGATAAGATAAATGTAAAGGCCACTACCGAGGAGGGACTCGGCTTTACGGGTGAAATGCTCGGAATTTCGGCTCATGCCGTGTGTATTATTGAGGGAAATAAATAGAAAAGATGTTTTGTGTATGAATTTGCAAAGACTTGATAAAATAATATCATCACAGTTTAATATACCTCGAAAGGTTACAAAGGCGATTATCCACAGAGGAAAGGTTAAAATCGATGGAAATATCATACGTGACCCATCTTTGCAGGTGGATGTCGATAAGGTGACTATCGAGTACAAAGGACAGACACTTAATTATAAGGAACACGTTTATATAATGCTCAACAAGCCAAAAGGTGTCCTTTCTGCAAGTGAGGATAAAAACCGAGAAACTGTGGTCGATTTGGTGCCGAGTGAGCTTTTTCGTCAGGGGCTTTTTCCTGTTGGCAGACTCGACAAGGATACAACAGGACTTATTTTAATTACCGATGATGGTGATTTTGCACATCAGGTGATTTCGCCTAAAAAGAACATTTTTAAAACTTATAAGGTGACTCTTGACGGCGATTTGACCGAGGAGGGAATCGCTCTCTTGGAAAAGGGTGTTACTTTGGCTGATGGAACTGTCTGCAAACCGGCGCTTGTTAAAAGTGCTGATGGTAATGTTTGTGTAATTAAAATAAGTGAAGGCAAATATCACCAAATAAAGCGGATGTTTGGAGTTTTAGAACTCGGGGTCAATGAACTCGAGAGGGTGGCAATAGGCGGACTATCTTTACCTCAAAATTTGGAAGAGGGCAACGCAATTGAACTCTCTGAAGCCCAAAAATCACTAATCTTTGTTAAATAATATGCAATTTCTACAAAATATTGTTTGCAACATTAGATATATTTTGCATAGCATTTTGGAGAAAAGTTTGATATAATACTATTCGAAATAAAACGAATATTAGCAATTTTCAGGAGGTTGCAAAATGGCAAGTTTATCTTTGCGTAACGTTTATAAAAGATATCCGGGCGGCGTTACCGCTGTTTCTGATTTCAATCTTGAAATCAAGGACAAGGAATTTATCATCCTTGTTGGCCCTTCCGGATGTGGTAAATCTACTACTCTTCGTATGGTAGCAGGTCTTGAAGAAATTTCTGATGGTGAGGTTTATATCGGCGACCGTTTGGTTAACGATGTAGCACCTAAGGATCGTGACATAGCAATGGTTTTCCAAAACTATGCTCTTTATCCTCATATGTCAGTATTTGACAATATGGCTTTCGGTCTTAAGCTTCGCAAAACTCCCAAGGAGGAAATCAAGCGCCGTGTTGAAGAAGCTGCTCGTATTCTTGACATCTCTCACCTTTTAGAGCGTAAGCCTAAGGCTTTGTCAGGTGGTCAGCGTCAACGTGTGGCTTTGGGTCGTGCAATCGTACGTGAGCCTAAGGTGTTCTTACTTGATGAACCGCTTTCAAACTTGGATGCTAAACTCCGTGCACAAATGCGTACCGAAATTTCAAAGCTCCATCAACGTTTGGGTACAACATTTATCTATGTAACCCACGACCAGACTGAAGCTATGACAATGGGTACTCGTATCGTTGTTATGAAGAGCGGTCTTATTCAACAGGTTGATACTCCTCAAAATCTTTACTTGCGTCCTTGCAATCTTTTCGTTGCAGGCTTTATCGGTTCTCCCCAGATGAACTTCATCGAATCAAAGCTCGTTAAAACAGGCGATGATTTCTTTGTAGAGTTCGGTTCTGAAGATACAAAGACCAGAGCAGGTAAGAAGTATCAAATCAAGCTACCTAAAGAAAAGAATGTTGACAACTGCTTGGAAGAGTATGTTGGAAAAGAAGTTATTATGGGTATTCGTCCTGAAGATGTACACAACGAGGAAGACCTCGTAGCACAATTCAAGGATGGTGTTGTAGAAGCTGATGTTGAAGTAACCGAGCTTATGGGTGCTGAAACATACCTCTATATGAACTGTGAATTCCAGAGCATCAACGCACGTGTTGCTCCTACAAATACAGCTCGCCCCGGTGACAAGATTCAGATTGCTATCGAGCCTCAAAAGATTCACTTGTTTGACAAGGATACTGAGCTCACAATCTGCAACTAATTTTAAATTTCGAAGCCACAGAGAAATCTGTGGCTTTTTTGTCGCTGAAACATTTTTATATCCTTAAAAAGCGGAAACTTTCGGTTGACAAGCACGCTTTAAAGTGGTAAAGTAAATGTGTATAAATACGTATAAAGGATATTTTAAAATGACTATTGTTGATTTACTTGAACGCAATGCAAAAGAGTTTTGCGATGATACCGCATTGGTCGAAATTAACCCCGACCAACCGGAAACCCGAAAGCATACCTGGCAAGAGTTTGAGCTTGTCGAGCCGACACCCAAAGTACCGCATTACAGGCGTGAAATTACTTGGGGTGTTTTTAATGAAAAGGCAAACCGCTTTGCTAATATGCTAAAGCAAAACGGTATTGGAAAGGGTAAAAAGGTAGCAATTCTTTTGATGAATTGTATTGATTGGTTGCCTATTTATTTTGGTGTTTTAAAGGTGGGCGCATTGGCAGTACCCCTTAATTTCCGATATTCATCCGATGAAATTGACTATTGCTTAAATTTAGCAGAAGCGGATGTTTTGGTTTTTGGTCCCGAATTTATCGGTCGTGTGGAGGTTATTGCTGAAAAGCTTTCAAAAAGCAAAATGTTGATATACACCGGCGCAAACTGTCCCTCCTTTGCGGATGATTTGAATGATTTGTTGTCCGAGTGCTCGGGAATTTTCCCCGACTGCACACTAGGCGAGGATGATGATGCCGCAATCTATTTTTCATCGGGTACAACCGGCTTTCCAAAAGCCATTTTACATAAGCACAGAAGCCTTATTCATTCTGCTCGTGTTGAGCAGGCACATCACGGTCAAACAAAGGATGACTGCTTTCTTTGTATTCCGCCGCTTTATCACACAGGCGCTAAAATGCACTGGTTCGGAAGCTTGATTTCCGGAAGCAAGGCTGTAATACTCAAAGGCACACAGTCTAAAAACATCTTGACCGCCGCCAGTGAAGAAAAGTGTACAATCGTTTGGCTTTTGGTTCCGTGGGCGCAGGATATTTTGGATGCGCTTGACAGAAAAGAACTAAAGATAGAGGACTTTGATTTATCGCAGTGGCGACTTATGCACATCGGCGCACAGCCGGTACCCCAAAGCCTTATAAAACGTTGGCTCGAATATTTCCCTGAGCACCAATATGATACAAACTACGGTCTTTCCGAGTCAATAGGTCCGGGTGCGGTGCATTTAGGTGTCGAAAATGTTCACAAGGTTGGCGCTATCGGTGTTGCGGGCTACGGTTGGGAGTTGAAAATTGTTGATACAGAAGGCAACGAGGTGACAAAAGGCGATGTCGGTGAGCTTTGTCTTAAAGGCCCGGGTGTTATGGTTTGCTACTATAATGATGAAAAGGCAACCAACGAAACCTTAAAAGAGGGTTGGCTTTATACCGGTGATATGGCGATGCAGGATGAAGATGGATTTATCTATCTTGTTGACCGCAAAAAAGATGTTATCATCACGGGCGGTGAGAACCTATATCCCGTTCAAATTGAGAATTTTATTGCTTCCTTTAACAAGGTAAAGGACGTTGCGGTTATAGGGCTTCCTGATGCGAGACTTGGCGAAATTGCCGCCGCTATTATTGAAATCAAGCCCGATATGACCTGCAGTGAAGAGGAAATCAACGAGTTTTGTATGGCGCTTCCTCGATATAAACGACCTCGCAAGGTGATTTTTGCAGACATTCCCCGCAACCCCACAGGAAAAATCGAAAAGCCAAAGCTTCGTAAAATGTATGGCGCTGACGGTCTTGTGGATTCACAGAACAAATCTTAAAGGAGAAGTTTGATATAATGAAAAAGCTTATGATTGGTAACGAGGCTGTAGCCGCCGGTCTTTATGATGGCGGACTTTCGGTAGTATCGAGTTATCCCGGTACTCCCTCGACTGAAATTACCGAATTTTTATCAAAATATGATGATATACATAGCGAATGGGCACCTAATGAAAAGGTGGCTTGTGAGGTTTCCTTCGGTGCTTCACTTGCCGGAGCTCGTACCGCTTGTGCTATGAAGCACGTTGGTCTTAATGTTGCGGCGGACCCGTTGTTTACCCTTTCTTACACAGGCGTAAACGGCGGTATGGTAATTTGCGTTGCCGATGACCCCGCAATGCACTCCTCTCAAAACGAGCAGGACTCACGCCACTATGCAATCGCTTCAAAAATACCGATGCTCGAGCCCTCCGATTCTACCGAGGCATACACCTTTGCAAAAACCGCCTTTGAATTGTCGGAAAAATTCGACACACCCGTTCTTCTTCGTATGTGTACACGTATCGCTCATAGCCAGTCTATTGTAGAAAGAGGCGCAAGGGCAGATGCTTCATTAAAAAATTATGAAAAGAATCCGGGGAAGTATATTATGATGCCGGGCAATGCTATAAAACGTCACCCCGTTGTCGAAGAAAGAACCAAAGCCCTGACAGACTTTGCAGAGGACTGTATCTATAACACAGTCGAGATGAACTCCGATGAAATCGGCATTATAACCTCGGGTTGTTCTTATCTTTATGTAAAAGAAGCGTTGGGCGATAGTGTGAGTATTCTCAAAATCGGTATGCCTAACCCCTTGCCCGTAAAAATGATAAAAGATTTTGCAAGCAAGGTTAAAAAGCTTTATGTAATCGAAGAATTAGACCCGATTATCGAAAATCACGTAAAGGCGCTCGGTATCGAGGTTGTTGGCAAAGAACTGTTTTCAATTTTAGGCGAGTTTTCACAAAAGACTATTCGTGAAGCCTTCAGCCTTGAAAAAAATTACAGCGTTTCGGCTGATAGCGTAATTCCTAACCGCCCGCCGATGATGTGTGCCGGTTGCCCTCACAGAGGTATGTATTACGTGCTTGCTAAAAATAAGATTACGGTGCTTGGCGACATCGGTTGCTATACCTTGGGTGCAGTACCGCCTCTGAACGCACTCGACTCAACACTTTGTATGGGTGCATCTATTTCGGGACTTCACGGTTTTAATTTAGCAAGAGGAACTGATGCCGAGCAAAAAAGCGTTGCGGTTATCGGTGACAGTACCTTTATGCACTCGGGTATGACAGGACTTGCAAACATATCCTACAATGCAACAAATTCGACTGTTATTATTCTTGATAACTCGATTACAGGTATGACCGGTCACCAACAAAATCCCACAACAGGATATAATATCAAGGGTGACCCCGCCACAAAAATAGATTTAGAGAGTCTTTGTAAGGCGCTCGGTTTTAACCGTGTTCGTGTTGTTGACCCTTATGATTTGAAGGCTTGCGAGCAGGCGGTAAAGGAAGAATTGGCAGTAGCCGAGCCTTCGGTCATCATTTCACGTAAGCCTTGTGTACTTTTAAAGAGTGTCAAGGCAAAGCCCTCGCTTGTAGTCGATAACGACAAGTGTAAATCTTGTAAAAAGTGTATGACACTTGGTTGTCCGGCTATTAGTATGAAGAACGGTAAGGCTCGAATCGATGCAACACTTTGTGTTGGTTGCGGTGTTTGTGAACAGCTTTGCGTATTCGATGCGATAGGAGAAAGCTTATGAAAACTACAAGTATTATGATAGTCGGTGTCGGCGGTCAGGGAAGCCTTTTAGCTTCAAAGCTTTTAGGCAGGTTGCTCGTTGATGAAGGCTTTGATGTAAAGGTTAGCGAGGTTCACGGTATGAGTCAGCGTGGAGGCTCGGTTGTGACCTATGTGCGTTTTGGCGAAAAGGTTTATTCCCCGATTGTTACAGAGGGCGAAGCCGATGTAATTATTTCCTTTGAAAAGCTGGAGGCGGCACGTTATGCACCTTTTCTTAAAAAGGATGGCAGAATTGTTGTCAATACACAACAAATCGACCCGATGCCGGTAATTATCGGGCTAGCACAGTACCCCGAAAATGTTCTTGAGGAATTAAAGGCAAAGGGTGTAAATGTTGAGGATTTTGACGCCCTTACTCCCGCAATGGAAGCCGGCTCCTCAAAGGCTGTAAATATAGTCCTTATGGGCAGAGCGGCAAAATATTTCGATATTCCCAAAGAAAATTGGATTAAAGCTATAGAGAATACAGTAGCACCAAAATTTGTTGAGATGAATAAAAAAGCATTTGATTTGGGTTATAATTCTTAAATTTTCTTTACAACAAATATTTTGGGTGATATAATAATTACGTAATTTACATATTTGGGAGGTACTCAATATGAGTGAAAAAAGATTTGTTGATTCTTATCCCGTAATCGGAATCCGTCCTATTGTTGATGGCAGATGCGGACCTATGCAGCTTCGTGCAAGCTTGGAGCCTACTGTTTGGGCTATGGCTAACGCAGCAAAAGAATTGTTCGAGAAAAACCTTAAATATTCAAACGGCGACCCCGTTAAAGTGGTAATGGCAGATTCTTGCATCGGTCGTGTTCCCGAGGCCGCCGCTTGTGCCGATAAATTTAAGCGTGAGGGTGTACAAATTACACTTTCCGTTACTTCCTGCTGGTGCTATGGCAGTGAAACAATGGATATGGACCCTACAACTATCAAGGGTGTATGGGGCTTTAACGGTACAGAGCGCCCCGGTGCTGTTTATTTGGCTGCTGTTCTTGCAGGTCACGCTCAAAAGGGACTTCCTGCTTTTGGTATCTACGGTCACGAGGTACAGGATGTGGCAGATGTCGCCAATATTCCAAAGGATGTTGAAGAAAAGCTCTTACGCTTCGGTCGTGCCGCTGTTGCCGCTGCTACAATGCGTGGCAAGTCGTATCTGCAAATCGGCTCACAATGTATGGGTATTGCAGGCTCTATTATCGACCAGGATTTCCTTGAAGATTATCTCGGTATGCGTGTTGAATCTGTTGATGAGGTTGAAATTCTTCGCCGTATGGAAGAGGGCATTTATAACCAAGAGGATTACGAAAAGGCTCTTGCTTGGACTAAGGAGCATTGCAAAGAGGGTAGAGATGACAACCCCGAAAGCGTATCCTTCTTGGGAGAGGACCGCAGAATTAAGTTTACCGATGAAGAAAAGCAAAAGCAGTGGGAATTTACTATTAAGATGTACTGCATTATCAAAGACCTTATGAACGGTAATCCCAACTTGCCCGATGGCTTTGATGAAGAAAAGCTCGGTCACAATGCAATCGCCGCCGGCTTCCAGGGTCAACGCCAATGGTCAGACCACTGGCCCAACTGTGACTATCCTGAAGCTATCCTTAATTCTTCGTTTGACTTTACCGGCAAAAAAGAGCCTCGTGTTTTGGCTACCGAAAACGATGTGCTTAACGGTATTTGTATGCTCTTTATGCAGTTGCTCACCAATCGTGCTCAAATCTTTGCCGATGTTCGTACATATTGGTCACCCGAAGCTACAAAGCGTGTTACAGGCTATGACTTCGAGGGCAAGGCAAAGGAAAGTGCAGGTGTTATCCACCTTCTCAATTCCGGTGCAGCTTGTCTTGATGGTTCGGGTGTTTGTGAGGACGAAAACGGTAATGCTACTATGAAGCAATGGTGGGATGTTACCGAGGATGATATTAAGAAGATGACCGATGCTTGTTGCTGGTGTGAAGCAGGCTTTGACAACTTCCGTGGCGGCGGCTTCTCAAGCCATTGGACCACAAAGGCAGAAATGCCCGTTACTATGATTAGACTTAATCTCGTAAAGGGTGTAGGCCCGACACTTCAAATCGCTGAAGGCTGGACAGTTAACCTTCCTGATGAGGTTTCAGATACACTTATGGAAAGAACAAACCCGACCTGGCCTTGTACTTGGTTTGCTCCTCGTTGTGATGGTAAAGAAGGCAGTCCCTTCAAGACCGCTTACGATGTAATGAATAATTGGGGCGCAAATCACGGTGCGATTTCTTACGGACATATCGGTTCTGATATTATTACATTGGCATCAATGCTCCGTATTCCTGTTGCTATGCACAACGTTCCGCTTGATGACATTTTCAGACCATCGGCTTGGAACGCATTTGGTATGGATAAGGAAGGCGCAGACTATCGTGCTTGCCAGACCTATGGCCCACTATTTAAGAAATAATTTTCAATAAAAAACTACCCGAAAAGAATTTTTCGGGTAGTTTTATTTTTGCGCCTTGTACTTATTTTCAATATAATTTACAACATCATTTCGGTCTTTCGGCGGAAGATTTCGGATTATTGTGATTATACTTCTTTCTTGTGTGGTATAGTGTTCCGTTTTTTCGATTTGCGGAGCGGGAGTGTAGTTTCCGTATAATAAATCGATGATATCAACATTTAACACATCGGCAATTTCTATAAGTGCCTCGGCGCTGATATTACCTGTTCGCTCCATTTGAGAATATGTAGAAGTTTTAAAATTTAAAGCAAAAGCCAATTTTTCTTGGGTGTAGCCTTTTCTGATTCGTTCGGCTTTTACTCTCCTGTTTATTTCGAGTGACATATCTTACTCCTAAAAATAAAAAAGTGCGTTCCATTAAGAAACGCACCGAAAAACGCATCTCTCAATGTTACCACACATTTTGCCCAATCAAAGGTGAGAGAATACATTTTTACCCATAGTATTCCATTTAATTGGACATATTAAAATGTGTGGTATAGTCATTATATCATTTAAAAATAATCTTGTAAAGTAAAAACTCTACAAAATAAAAAAGTGCGCAACCGAAGTCACGCACAAAAAACGTAAACTCCAGTAGTCGCCAAACCACAAGAAAATAAAAGCATTACGCATCCGTTTCTTAAAGAATTTACGTTTTTATCAAATTCACGAAACGAATACAAAAATATGATAATCGCTTTGAAAATGCTTTTATCTTATTCTTTTGTGATTTGGCAAAAACATTATACCATTAAAAAATAATCTTGTAAAGTAAAAACTCTACAAAATAAAAAAGTGCGCAACCGAAGTTACGCACGAAAAAATATAATTATACAAGCATATTGAGTTTTATGCGAATTTGGGGTATGTCTTCGGTGATGGTTTGGTAAACTATATCAAATTCTACATCGCCGTATTCGTGGACAATTCTATTTCGCATACCTTTGATGGCTTGCCACGGAATGTCGTTGTGATTTGCTTTGAATCCTGCGGTGAGTTTTGTTGAGTTTTCAGAGATTTGTATTAAACGAAAAAGAACCGAGTCACACAGCACTTCATTTGCTTCGAGTTCTTCAAGAGTTATTCCTTTGGTATTATTTATAAGAAATTCGATGTCTTTTAATATTTTTTTAATATAGTAAGCATCGTTTTTAATATTATCCATAAATCTTTATACCGTCCTTTAATATTTCGTTTGTGAGTTCAAAGTTATCAATAATTTGTTTTTGGTCGAGCACATCGACTTTTTTTTTGAGATTTTCACGCAGTTCTTCAACTAAGCCGTAGAATTTTAATCCCGAAAGGTTAGTATATATTAGTAAATCTATATCGCTTGTCGGTGTTGCCTTGCCTTTTGCGTATGACCCAAATAAATAACAATATTCAACTGGATATTTTGAAAAAACAGCTGCACATATTTTTTGGATTTTTTCTAATGTCAATATACCGTTTTCTTCATCAATATATCCGTAGGTATATAACTTTTCTACAATATACTTATATTTGATGCTGGTTTGTTTTTTGAAATCGTTTTCGTAATTAGAGTAGGTTCTAAGTGGCACACCTACAAAATCGGCAGCTTGTTGCTGCGTGATTCCCTTGTTTTTTCGAAGTTCTCGCAATGTCATAACATCACCTCCTTCGTATTATATCACTATTATTTCCATATAGCAAGATTTTTATGCAAAAATTGCATAATATTTTTTACAAAATGTGCAATTATTGCATATTTGGTTTGCGTATTTATAATGTAAAGGTTAAAATTACAATATAAATCCTATTTATAACAAGGAAAAACCAATATAAATATTATCCTCAAAATAAAATATTAAAAAAATTAAAAAAACTATTGACAAAACGAAAAAAATCGGTATAATAAAATAGTAATCATTACTGATTTGGAGTGATTAACTTGAAAAACAGGTCAAAACAGCGTGACACTATTTTAGAGGTTTTACGCTCGACCGATACACATCCGACTGCTAATTGGATTTACGCCGAGACCCGAAAAATTTTACCAAATATAAGCCTTGGTACAGTTTATCGAAATCTCGATGCACTTACAAAAGCGGGATTGATTCTTTCAATAGATGTCGGTGATGGCTTTACTCATTACGACGGTGATGTTTCGGCACACCTGCACTTAAAATGCAAGTGCTGTCAGAATATTAAAGATGTCCGTTTTGATGATTCTCCGATTTCATCGCTTGCAATATCGGAAGGCTTTATCCCCGAAACATCGGTTTATGTGTTATCCGGTCTGTGCGGAAAGTGTCAAAACTAAAATTTATTTTCTGGAGGAAATTTATTATGAAAAAGTATGTATGTTTAATTTGCGGTTATACCCACGAGGGCGATTCTGCACCCGATAAGTGCCCTATCTGTAATGCTCCTGCATCAAAATTCCAAGAGCAAGCAGGCGAAAAAACTTGGGCTGCTGAACACGTTGTAGGCGTGGCGCAGGGCGTTGACGAAAAAATCATCGAGGGTCTTCGTGAAAATTTCAACGGTGAATGCTGTGAGGTTGGTATGTATCTTGCAATGGCACGTGTAGCACATAGAGAAGGCTATCCCGAAATCGGTCTTTACTGGGAAAAGGCGGCTTACGAGGAGGCAGAGCACGCAGCAAAATTTGCCGAGCTTTTGGGTGAGGTTGTAACCGACAGCACAAAGAAAAATCTCGAAATGAGAGTTGACGCTGAAAACGGAGCAACACTCGGTAAATTCGAGCTTGCAAAAATGGCTAAAGAGCTCGGTCTCGACGCAATTCACGACACCGTTCACGAAATGGCAAGAGATGAAGCAAGACACGGCAAGGCATTTGAA
>JAZNWW010000032.1:0-21223 GCA_045593535.1 Acutalibacteraceae bacterium | reverse complement strand
AGAAGCGATATCGGTGCTAAGGCACTAAAGGCACAGGAGGAAAACTAATGGTTTATAGAATTTTTGTTGAAAAGAAAAAAGAGCTTGCTAATGAAGCAAAAGGCTTGCTTAAAGAAATCAACGGACTTTTACTTATTGATTCGGTAAAAGATGTTCGTGTTATTAACAGATATGATGTTGAAAACATTGAAAAGGAACTTTTCGATTATGCAGTAAATACTGTTTTCTCTGAACCACAGCTTGATATTACATATTCGGAAATCGCAAAAGATGATGCTACTGTTTTTGCAGTAGAGTTTTTACCCGGACAATTTGACCAACGAGCTGATTCTGCGGCACAATGTATTCAGATTATCTCTCAAAAGGATAGACCTACAGTTCGTACTGCAAAGGTTTATATGCTTTATGGTAATATTACGGAAAGTGAGCTTGCTGCAATAAAGAAGCACGTTATAAACCCTGTAGAAGCTCGTGAGGCAGAGCTTACAAAGCCCGAAACCTTAAAGGTTGATTACGATATTCCCACGACCGTTGAAACACTTGATGGCTTTATTGCGCTCGACAGAAAGGGCCTTGAAGATTTTGTATCTAAATACGGTCTTGCTATGGATGCCGATGATATTGCTTTTTGTCAGGACTACTTCAAATCCGAAAACAGAGAGCCTACCATCACCGAAATTCGTATGATTGACACATATTGGTCCGACCACTGTCGCCATACTACCTTCCTCACTAACATTGATGATGTTAAATTTGAGGATGAACTTTTACAAGAAACCTATGATGACTACCTCGCAACACGTAAGGAATTAGGTCGAACAAAGCCCATTTGCCTTATGGATATTGCAACCTTGGCAGTTCGCTATCTCAAAAAACACGGAAAGCTCGATAAGCTTGATGAATCCGAAGAAATCAACGCTTGTACAGTAAAGATTGATGTCGAGGTTGATGGTGTGAGTGAGCCTTGGTTATTACTCTTTAAAAACGAAACTCACAACCACCCGACAGAAATCGAGCCCTTTGGCGGTGCGGCTACCTGTATTGGCGGTGCTATTCGTGACCCATTGTCAGGCAGAAGCTATGTTTACGGTGCAATGCGTGTAACAAGCGCTGCTAATCCCTTAAAGAGTGTTAGTGAAACGATGGAAGGTAAACTTCCTCAAAGAAAAATTGTTACAACCGCTGCTGATGGCTATTCCTCTTACGGTAACCAAATTGGTCTTGCAACCGGTATTGTTGATGAAATTTATCACGATGGCTATGCTGCAAAGCGTATGGAAATCGGTGCTGTAATAGCTGCTGCCCCCGCTGAAAATGTAAGACGTGAAGTGCCTGCCCCCGGCGATGTTGTAATTTTACTCGGTGGTTCAACAGGTCGTGATGGTTGCGGTGGTGCTACAGGTTCTTCAAAGTCCCACACATTAGAATCACTTGAATCCTGCGGTGCAGAGGTTCAAAAAGGTAATGCTCCGGAAGAAAGAAAGCTACAAAGACTCTTTAGAAATTATGAGGCTTGTCGTATGATTAAGCGTTGTAATGACTTTGGTGCAGGCGGTGTATCTGTGGCTATCGGTGAGCTTGCCGATGGACTTTTAATCGACCTTAACGCTGTTCCCAAGAAATATGATGGTCTTGATGGCACCGAGCTTGCAATCAGTGAGTCTCAAGAAAGAATGGCTGTTGTAATTGAAAAGGAAAATATCGACAGATTTTTAGACCTTGCTCACAGCGAAAACCTACAAGCTGTAAAGGTAGCTGACATCACAGCCGAGCCTCGCCTTGTAATGACTTGGAACGGTAACACAATTGTTAATATCAGCCGTGAATTTCTAAATTCAAACGGTGCTGAAAAACACATTACAATTACACCTAATAATCCCAAAGATTACAGAAAAGTAGTTGAAGGCGGATTTAGCGAAAATATGAAAGCCTTAGCAGATGACCTTAACATTTGCTCAAAGCGTGGTCTTTCAGAGCAATTCGACTCAACCATCGGTGCCGGTACTGTGCTTATGCCCTTTGGTGGTAAGAATCAGCTCACTCCTATTCAAGCAATGGTACAAAAAATCTCGGTTGAAAAGAAGCATACCGATGATTGCTCACTTATGTCTTGGGGCTATAACCCCTTTATTACAGAGCTTAGTCCCTTCCACGGTGCTTATTTAGCAGTTGTTGAATCGGTTTCCAAGCTAATTGCAACCGGTGCTAAATTCGAGGATGTATATCTCACCTTCCAAGAATATTTCGAGCGCCCGGGTAAAGATGGTAAACGCTGGGGCAAACCTCTTTCTGCTTTACTTGGTGCATTTAAAGCACAAAAGGATTACGGTATTGGCTCAATCGGCGGTAAAGACTCTATGAGCGGAAGCTTCGAGGATTTAGATGTTCCACCTACACTTGTTTCCTTTGCAGTAACTACAAGCAAGGTGCAAAATATTGTTTCACCCGAATTTAAGAAAGCAGGAAATAAAGTTGTAGTTCTCTCCCCTGTTTATGATGAAAACAACCTGCCGATAACTGAATCACAAATCAAGATATTTGACAGAGTAACCGAGCTGATGCGCAAAGGTGTTGTGGCTTCTGCTTATACTCCCACTATGGGCGGTATCGGTGAAGCAATAATGAAAATGACCTTTGGTAACGGTTTAGGATTTGACTTCGACAGCGCTATTTCAAACAAAGCAATTTTCGGTTATAGCTATGGTTCGTTTATCCTTGAAGTAACAGAGGATGTTGAAGATGCTATTACAATCGGTACTGTAACCGATAATGGTAGCATCACTTACGGTGATGAAGCACTTTCAATAAATGAGTTGCTCGGCATTTATGAAAACAAGCTCGAGAGCGTTTACAAGTGTAATATCGAGGATAATAAAACTCCTATGGAGAACTTCTCTTATGAGTCTTCAAAGCGTGTTGCTCCCGCTATTAAAGTAGCAAAACCCAAAGTTTTAATTCCTGTATTCCCGGGTACTAACTGTGAATTTGATTCCGCAAAGGCAATGCGTGATGCAGGTGCAGAACCCGAAATCTTTGTTATTAACAATCAGTCGAGTGAAGGTATTTCCCGCTCGGTTGAAAAGTTTGCCGAGAGTCTTAAAACCTCACAGATGATATTCGTTCCAGGTGGTTTCTCGGGCGGTGATGAGCCCGATGGTAGCGGTAAGTTTATCACTGCATTCTTCCGCAACGCCGCTATAAAGAATGAGGTTACAAATCTTCTCGAAAACCGTGATGGTCTTATTTGTGGTATTTGTAATGGTTTCCAAGCACTTATAAAATTAGGTCTTGTGCCCTACGGTAAGATTATCGACACAGATGAAAATTGTCCGACACTCACCTTTAATACAATTGCTCGCCACCAGTCGAAAATTGTAAGAACTCGTATTGCTTCTAACAAGTCTCCTTGGCTGAGTGACACTAATGTCGGAGATATCTATAATGTTCCGATTTCACACGGTGAAGGCAGATTTTTAGCAAGTGAAGAACTTATAATGCAATTAGCCGCAAATGGACAAATTGCCACACAGTATGTTGATTTAGACGGTAACGCTACAAGCGATGTTCATTTTAACCCCAACGATTCAATGTATGCGATTGAGGGTATCACTTCCCCCGATGGCAGAGTGTTCGGTAAAATGGGACACAGTGAGCGTACAGGCTCCGGTCTTTATAAAAACGTTCCCGGCGACTATGATATTAAAATGTTCAAATCTGCTGTTAAATACTTTAAATAAGGAGAATTTTTATGGCTTATTTATCTGATATTGAGATTGCTCAAAATGCAAAAATGCAACCTATCACAGAAATCGCAAAGGTAGCAGGCATTGATGAAAAATATTTGGAGCAATACGGAAAATATAAGGCAAAGGTTGACCTTTCTATAATGAAGGAAAACCAAAATGAAAACGGAAAGCTTATATTAGTTACCGCAATCACTCCTACCCCCGCCGGCGAGGGCAAAACCACCACCAACATCGGACTTGCAGATGGTTTGAAAAAAATCGGCAAGAATGTATGTGTTGCACTTCGTGAGCCCTCTTTAGGACCTGTTTTCGGTATCAAGGGCGGAGCTGCCGGTGGCGGATATGCACAGGTTGTACCTATGGAGGATATTAACCTTCATTTTACGGGTGACTTCCACGCTATAGGTGCTGCAAACAATTTACTTGCTGCTATGCTTGATAACCACATCCACCAAGGAAATGCACTCGGTATTGATGTAAGGCGCATTACCTGGAAGCGTTGTGTTGATATGAACGACAGACAATTGCGTTTTGTAACCGATGGTCTTGGCGGTAAAGTAAACGGTGTTCCTCGTGAGGATGGCTTTGATATCACCGTTGCGAGTGAAATTATGGCTGTATTGTGCTTGGCTTCCGATATTACCGATTTAAAGGAAAGACTTTCACGTATCATTGTTGCTTATAATTTCAATGATGAACCCGTAACTGCCGGTGACATTAACGCTCAAGGCGCTATGGCGGCGTTATTAAAGGATGCGATTAAGCCAAATTTGGTACAAACCCTTGAGGGCACTCCCGCTTTGGTTCACGGTGGTCCTTTTGCCAATATTGCACACGGCTGTAACTCTGTGACAGCTACAAAATTGGCTTTAAAGCTTGCTGATTACGCAGTAACGGAAGCAGGCTTCGGCGCTGATTTAGGCGCTGAAAAATTCCTTGACATAAAGTGTCGTATGGCTGGTCTTACACCTTCGGCAGTTGTAATGGTAGCAACTGTTCGTGCTCTTAAAATGCACGGTGGTCTTGATAAAAAGTCCCTTGGCGAAGAAAACCTCGAAGCTCTTGAAAAAGGTATCCCCAACCTTTTGCGCCACGTTTCTAACATTAAAAATGTTTATAAATTACCTTGCGTTGTAGCTGTTAACAAGTTCCCGACCGATACCGATAATGAGATTAAATTTATTATCGAAAAGTGCAAGGAGCTTGGCGTTAACGTGGTGCTATCTGATGTTTGGGCAAAGGGCGGCGAAGGCGCTATTGAACTCGCAAATGAAGTTGTTCGCCTCTGCGAAGAAAAGAATGATTTCACCTTTTCTTATGAACTTGACGGCACTATCGAAGACAAAATTGATGCTATTGTTAAAAAGGTTTATGGCGGTAAGGGTGTCAGTTTAACACCTAACGCTAAAAAGCAAGCCGACAAGCTATCGAGTATGGGACTTGGCAACTTGCCGATTTGTATGGCAAAAACACAGTATAGTTTCTCTGATGACCCGACAAAGCTCGGTGCTCCCGAAGACTTTACAGTGACAGTCAGAAACATTAAGGTTTCTGCAGGTGCCGGATTTATAGTAGCTCTAACAGGCGATATTATGACAATGCCGGGACTTCCGAAGGTTCCTGCCGCAGAACGTATCGACATCGATGCCGATGGCAAAATCACAGGTCTATTCTAAATTATCTAACAAAAAATGAGGTACATTTCGTACCTCATTTTTTTATGCTCAATTAAATTATAATGTTGCCGCCATAACAGCTTTTATTGTGTGCATTCTGTTTTCGGCTTCATCGAATACGATAGAGTATTTACTTTCAAATACTTCATCGGTGACTTCCATTTCACTAATGCCGAATTTTTCGCTGATTTCCTTACCAACTGTGGTTTTTAGGTCGTGAAAAGCAGGTAGGCAGTGCATAAATACAACCTTTTCGGAAGCGTTTTCTATAAGCTTCATATTTACTTGATAAGGAGATAATTCCTTAATTCTTTCTTCCCAAACTTCACTCGGCTCACCCATCGAAACCCAAACATCTGTATAAATTACATCAGCGTTTTTAGTAGCCTTCATAGGATCGGTTTCAAATTTTAAAGTAGCGCCTGTTGTTTTTGCGATTTCTTGACACTTGGCGATTAGCTCTTTGTCTGGAAAATATTTTTCAGGTGCACAAGCGATAAAATTAAGTCCCATTTTAGCGCAACCAACCATTAAGGAATTGCCCATATTGTAACGGGCATCGCCCATATACACAAAGTTAATACCCTCTAAATGACCGAATTTTTCTTTAATTGTTAAAAAATCGGCTAAAATTTGCGTAGGGTGAAATTCGTTTGTAAGACCATTCCAAACAGGAACACCGGCATATTTTGCTAAATCCTCAACAATTTCTTGTCCGAAACCACGATACTCAATTCCGTCATACATACGACCTAAAACTCTTGCAGTATCGGCAATACTTTCTTTTTTGCCGATTTGTGAGCCTGTCGGGTCTAAATATGTAACACCCATACCCAAGTCATATCCCGCAACCTCAAAAGCACAACGGGTTCTTGTACTTGTTTTTTCAAAAATAAGTGCAATATTTTTACCCTCACAAATTTTGTGCGGAATACCTGCTTTTTTCTTATTTTTAAGCTCTGCCGCTAAATCTATTAGACAAGCGATTTCTTCAGATGTGAAATCTAATAATTTTAAAAAGCTTTTTCCTTTTAAATCCATAATTATTCTCCTTTACAAGCGTTGATGATTACATCAACTGCTTTTTCAAGCAAATCCCAAGGAATATTAAGTGCAGGTAATAATCTAACTTTATTTTTAGCCTTTATTACAAGAACACCGTGCTCTTGGCAGTATTTAATTATATCAAAAGCATCCTTTTCTGTCTCGATACCGAGCATAAGGCCGAGACCCGATACAGAAATTACTCCTTGGACACCTTCTAAAGCCTCAATAATATATCTTGATTTTGCTTTTACTTCATTGAGCAAAGCATCAGTAATTCTGCTTATTACATTTATAGCACCGGCGCAAGCAACGGGATTTCCGCCAAAGGTGGAACCGTGAGAGGAGTTTCCTAAAACATCCTTTACCTTTTCGCCCAACATTGTGGCACCAATCGGAAGTCCGTTGCCGAGTCCCTTTGCGGTTGATATAATATCAGGCAAAATGCCATACTGCATATATGCGTATAGTGTACCGGTTCTGCCGTTACCTGTCTGTACTTCATCGGCAATTGTTAAAAAGTCATAAGTTTTTGACAGCTCAAAGATTTTTTCGACAAATTCTTTTTCAAGCGGTAATACACCGCCCTCACCTTGAACACACTCGAACATCACAGCTGCTATATTTTCGGTTTTAAGGATGTTTTCAAGCTCTTCTATATTATTTGCTTCGCAATACAAAAAACCATCTGTAAGGGGCAAAAAATCGTTGTGAAACACATCCTGACCTGTGGCGGCAAGGGTTGTGATAGTTCTTCCGTGAAAGCTGTTTTTAAGGGTGACTATTTTATAGCAGTCACTTCCCTTTTTGTCTGCGGCATATTTTCTCGCAACCTTTATTGCACACTCGTTAGCCTCAGCACCGGAATTTGAGAAAAACACCTTTTTAAGTCCCGTTCGTTTTGTTAAAATTTCTGCAAGCTCTACACAAGGAGATGTGTAATAAAGATTTGAAGTGTGCTGCAATTTATTTAACTGATTAGTTACTGCGTTTACCCACTCGTTATCTGAATATCCGAAGGTGTTAACAGCGATACCTGTACCTAAATCAATATAGGTATTACCATTTTTATCCTTTACGAGAGACCCTGCACCTTCACAGAGTTCCAAATCAAAACGAGCGTATGTATTGGCAATATAAAGTGTATCTTTTTCTTTAATATTCATCGTTTTTATCCTTTACAACCATTGTGCCTGCACCCTCATCTGTAAGAGTTTCAACAAGCAAGGAATGTGGCACCCTGCCATCCATTATAAAAACTTTTTTAACACCACGGTCAATAGCTTCTATGCAGCACTCAACCTTTGGAATCATACCACCTGAAATTGTACCATCCTCGAACAAAACCTTTGCATCCTCTAAATCGATTTTGGGAATTAAGGTATCGGGATTGTCCTTGTCCTTTAAAATTCCTGCAATATCGGTCATAGAAATCAAACATTCTGCACCCAATTCACCTGCAATATAAGCAGCAGCAGTATCAGCGTTTATGTTATAAACATTTCCTTCGTTATCACAACCCACGGTAGAAACAACAGGGATGTATTTATGAGCGATTAAGTCTAAAATCGGTTGAACATTTACCTTTGTGATTTTGCCGACAAAGCCTAAGCGCTCATCCTTGACTTCAGACTCAATTAAGTGACCGTCAATGCCTGAAATACCAACCGCCTTACCGCCTAAAGTGCCAAGGAGGTTTACAAGGCTTTTATTGATTTTTCCCGCAAGAACCATTTGTACTACATCGGCAGTTTCTTTATCAGTCACACGAAGTCCATCAACAAAAACCGACTCTTTGCCGATTTTTTTGAGTGTATCGGTAATTTCGGGACCACCGCCGTGAACCAAAACCACCTTAACGCCGACAAGTCTTAAAAGAATAATATCCTCCATAACCTGATGCTTTAATTCCTCGTTTATCATAGCGTTTCCGCCATATTTAATAACGACAATTTTACCGTAATACTTTTGTATATAAGGCAACGCTTGGGTTAAAACCTCGGCACGCTGTGCGTTTGTAATATTGTTTATTGGCATTCTTATCACTCCAATTTTATGTTCTGTAATCACCGTTAATCTTTACATAGTCATAGGTCAAATCACATCCCCAAGCAGTTGAGGAATATTCACCATTATTCAAATTCACTAAAATTTCAATTTCATCTTGTAGGAGAATTTCTTTTGCTTTTTCTTCAGAAAACTCTACTCCTGCACCCTTTTGACAAACTAAAATTTCGCCTTTAATTGACTTGAAGGAAACATCAATTTTATTTACATCAACTATAACTCCCGAATAGCCGATTGCACAAAGTACTCTGCCCCAATTAGCATCTGAGCCGAACATAGCCGCTTTTGTGAGAGAGGAGCAAATAACAGATTTTGCAACGGTTTTGGCAATTTCTTCGCTTTCGGCACCGCTTACCTTACACTCAAGAAGCTTTGTTGCGCCCTCACCATCACCTGCAATTGATTTACAAAGATGAACGGTTACAGTATTTAAAGCCTTCATAAATACGTCAAAAGCTTCGCCCTCTGACGTAATTTCTTCGTTTTCTGCCATACCGTTTGCAAGAACACAAACCATATCGTTAGTCGAGGTATCGCCATCGACACTTACCATATTAAAGGTATTTTTAATATCACTTGAAAGTGCTTTTTGTAACATCTCGTGTGATATTGCACAGTCGGTTGTAATAAATACGAGCATTGTCGCCATATTGGGATGAATCATACCCGAGCCCTTTGCAATACCGCCGATTTTACAAGCCTTATTACCTATGTTAAATTCAACTGCAACCTGCTTTAGCTTTGTATCGGTAGTCATAATGCCTTCTGCGGCCTCAACACTATTAGCACCAAGACCGGCTACGAGTGAAGGAATACCTTTTTTAATAGGCTCTATATCAAGAGGTTGACCGATAACACCGGTAGATGCCACAACAACATCATTTGGTGAAATGTTAATCTCATCAGCTAATATTTCCGACATTTGCTCGGCAATTTCTAATCCGTTAGCATTACAGGTATTAGCATTTCCGCTGTTACAAATAATAGCTGAAGCAAGCCCATCTTTAATATGCTCCTTTGTTACTATCAGCGGAGCACCTTTAACAAGATTTGTTGTATAAACAGCGGCGGCATTTGCCCTCTTTTCGCTTAAAATAAGACTTAAATCACGTTTCTCTTTGTTTTTTCTGATACCGCAATGAATACCATTTGCCTTAAAACCTTTTGCAGCGCAAACGCCGCCATCAATTATTTTCATCAAAATTCTCCTATAAATCAAGTCCTGTTGTTTGGTCGGCTGAAAGTACTATATTCATACATTGTACCGCCGCACCCGAAGCACCTTTTCCTAAATTATCGTAACGGGCAATCAGTAAAATTCTTTCATCATTTCCCGCAACGCTGATTTCCATACCATCATTAAAGCTCAATTTATTAGCGCTTACAAAACCGTTTTCGCTAAAATCTTCAACATATTTAACGATTGGACCTGTGTATTTGTTTTTATAAGCATTTCTAATATCTTCACAGGTAAAACCCTCGTTTAACTGTGATTTAAAAAGCGGAATTGTAACCTCCATACCGCTATAAAAATTACTGACAATCGGTAAAAACAAAGGCTCATTTTCTATCCCTGTAATTGTCTTCATTTCAGGTAAATGCTTATGATTTTGTGCAATACCGTATTGACGTGGAGCAGAGAGCAACTCATCAATTTCAAAATCCTCATACTCGGCAATCATTTTTTTACCGCCACCGGAATAGCCTGTGAGTGAGGTTGCAGACAATAAAGCAGATTTGGGCAAAATTCCCGCCTCTATCAGCGGATAAACTAAAGCTATAAATCCGCTTGCGTGACAACCCGGAACTGCAATTCTTTTAGAGGTTTTGATTTTTTCAAAATGCTCACTTGAAAGTTCAGGAAAGCCATAAGCAAACTCAATATTTGTTCTGTGTGCAGTCGATGTATCAAGAATTACCGTATTTTCGTTTTCTACGAGGGATACAGACTCAATAGCCGCTATGTCAGGAAGACAAAGAAAAGCGATGTCAGCCTCATTTAAGGCTTTTTTTCGAGCATTTATATCTTTTCTTTCCTCTTCAGCTAATTTTATAATTTCAATATCGGTGCGGTTTTCGAGTCTTTCTTTAATTCGAAGTCCCGTAGTACCCGCACTTCCATCAATGAATACCTTTTTCATTTAAAAATCCCTCTAAATATTCTATTTGTGTCTTTACGGACTGAGGTCCTGTACTGCCTTTTGAAATTCTCTTGTTTACGCAGGTTTCGAGTGAGATTTCATCGAATAAATCACCATCAAAACTATCCGAAAACTCTTTATACTTTTCAAGCGGAAGGTTTTCGAGAACAAAACCCTCTTTAATACAGAAACCTACAATTTCGCCAACGTGCTTATAGGCGGTTCTGAAAGGCATACCTTTTTTAACGAGGTAATCCGCAAGGTCAGTGGCATTTATAAAGCCCTCGCCTGCCGCCTTATACATATTTTCCTTATTGACCTTCATTGTAGCAACCATAGGAGCAAAAATAGAAAGACACTTTTTAACAGTATCAACTGCATCAAATATTGCTTCCTTGTCCTCCTGCATATCCTTGTTGTATGCGAGCGGAAGACCCTTTAAAACAGTGAGCATTGCAAACAAATCACCGTAAACACGACCTGTTTTGCCACGGACTAACTCTGCCATATCGGAATTTTTCTTTTGAGGCATAATACTCGAGCCGGTTGTATAGCTGTCATCCAACTCACAAAACTTAAATTCCCAGCTTGACCAAAGAATAATTTCCTCACTAAAACGAGACAAGTGCATCATAATAGTTGAAAAATCGGCTAATAATTCAACACAAAAATCCCTATCTGAAACACCATCAATGCTGTTAAGAGAAATTCCGCTAAAGCCTAATTTCTCGGCTTCAAAATCACGGTCGGTGTTGTAGGTAGTTCCCGCCAATGCACAAGAGCCTATCGGACAGCTTTCGTAGATACGTGTAACAGCATCACTTATTCTGTCGAAATCCCTTTTAAGCATAAAAGCATAAGTTAAAATATGGTGAGCAAAGGTAATCGGTTGAGCTCTTTGCAAATGAGTGTAACCCGGCATTATAGCATCGCAATTTTCCTCTGCTTTTTCCTTAATTGACTTAATGAGATTAAGAATTAAACCGCTGATTTCATCACATTCAGCCTTTAAATACATTCTGATATCGAGTGCTACCTGGTCGTTTCGACTTCTTGCAGTATGAAGTCTTTTTCCGGCATCGCCTATTCTTTTTGTAAGCTCTGCCTCAACAAACATATGTATATCTTCGGCATCCATATCAAACTCAAGGGTACCGTTTGTTATATCTTCTAAAATAGAGGATAAACCATCGACAATTTTTTCATATTCTTCGTTAGCAATAATCCCTTGATTTTTAAGCATTAGTGCGTGTGCCAAAGAACCTTCGATGTCTTGTTTATACATACGGCAATCGAAATGAATTGATGAATTAAAATCATCTGCCTCTTTGTTGAGTGCTTTTTCAAACCTGCCTGCCCACATTTTATCCATTATAATAACCTACTTTTAAAAAATTGATATGGGTGGAGTAATCCTCCACCCTATTTTAAATTATTTCAAGCCATTTTTAGCCTTCATCTTTGCATAAACCTTTGTTGGAAGTCCGTAAAGGTTTATAAAGCCGGCACTATCCTTTTGGTCGTAAACCTCATCCTCATCAAATGTTGCGATTTCGGGGTCATAAAGTGAATAAGGAGAAGAAACTGAAGCGTTTATCATATTACCCTTGTAAAGCTTTAATGTAACATCACCTGTAACAGTCTTTTGTGTAGTCTTTACAAAAGAAAGAATAGCTTCTGTTAAAGGTGTAAACCATTGAGCATTATAAACCAGCTCTGCCAACTTTTGAGCAACAAGTGACTTGTAATGAGCGGTTTCTTTATCAAGACAAATGCTCTCAAGTACAGAATGAGCCTTGTAAAGAATAGCACCGCCGGGAGTTTCATATACACCACGACACTTCATACCAACAAGTCTATTCTCAACAATGTCAAGAAGACCGATACCATTTTCACCGCCGAGTTTGTTAAGATATGTTACAAGCTCGGTAGCTGTCATTTCCTTGCCATCAGCAGCTGTGCAAATACCCTGTTCAAAGTGAAGTGAAACATAGGTGGGCTTATCAGGAGCCATTTCGGGACTAACGCCCATTTCCAAAAAGCCTTCTTTATTATATTGAGGCTCGTTTGTCGGGTCTTCAAGGTCGAGACCTTCGTGAGACAAATGCCAGATGTTCTTATCCTTTGAATAGTTTGTTTCTCTGTTAATCTTTAAAGGTACATTGTGAGCTTCTGCATAAGCAATTTCTTCCTCACGAGATTTAATATCCCACTCTCTCCAAGGAGCGATAATCGGCATATCGGGAGCAAAGGCTTTAATTGCCAACTCAAAACGTACTTGGTCATTACCCTTACCTGTACAACCGTGACAAATAGCATCAGCACCTTCAGCAATAGCGATTTCGGCAATTCTCTTTGCAATCGGAGGACGTGCAAATGCAGTACCTAACATATATTCTTCATACAATGCACCTGCTTGAACGCAAGGAAAAACATAATCAGTTAAAAATTCTTCGGTCAAATCTTCAATGTAGCATTTTGAAGCACCTGTTTTTATAGCCTTTTCTTCAAGACCTTCAAGCTCGCTTGCTTGTCCAACGTTGCCTGATACCGCAATAATTTCAGGATTATTATAATTTTCTTTAAGCCAAGGGATGATGATAGAAGTATCAAGTCCGCCCGAATAAGCAAGTACTACCTTTTTGATTTCTATTTTATTCATTTTTATTCCTCCGTTTTTGCATAATATGCAATTTGTTTTAATTTATATGCATAAATAATATCATATTTTGAATAAATATGCAAGTTTTATTTTTGAAAAATTCATTTTTTTACTTCTTGCACATAGTGAAAGTGCTTAGCGACCATTTTTTGTGCAAAAAGCATAAAGCAAAATCAATCCCACGAAAAACAGACTGATTCTTTAATCGTGTAGATAAATTGTACGGGAATTTCGGTACTTGAAAACGCTTGTTACCAAGCCGATACCCAAATACAAGCAAACAAGCGAGCTGCCGCCCGATGAGAAAAACGGTAAGGTTACACCGATTACAGGTAAAACAGAAGTACACATACCGATATTTATGACTGTTTGTGCGAAAAGCATTGCAAAAATTCCGACACAAATGAATTTACCTGCATCATTTGTGCATAATCTTGCAACTCTCACAATCCTCAGGCATATTGCACCTAATAGAATAAGAACTGTAATGCAACCCAAAAATCCAAGCTCTTCGCCGATTGTGACAAATATAAAGTCATTGTGACTTTCGGGGACTAATCCGCCTTGTGTCATTTCACCATTCAAATATCCTTGACCAAAAGTGCCGCCACCGGCGAGTGCCAGTCTTCCACACCATTGTTGATAACCAATGCCTTGAATGTCAGCTTCAATATTAAATATCGAAATAATACGTTCCCGTTGGTCCTCGTTCATTACAAAGAAATAGACAAGCGGAGAAGCAATTAGTGCGGTACCAAATGCCAAAAGAAAATATTTCCACGAAACACCCGCAGCCCACATCATTGAAATCACCATAACCGCAAAAACAAGTGCTGTGCCATCATCACCCTGAAAATGTATCAAAACAATGGGTGCTGCACCGTGAATACAAAGCGGAATAAGGTATTTGAGTTTATTTATATTAGGCTTGATTTTGCGTAAATGGAAGCTAAAGCTTAAAACAAATGCAATTTTCAATAGCTCGGCAGGCTGGAGTGTAGTGAATCCCAAATCAAGCCACGCTTTGTCATCAGTACCTTCAGGTGCAATACCGATAAAAAAGGTTAAGATAACTAACAGAACAGCGCCGCCTAAAAATATGTACCATTTTTTTAAATATTTTTCATAATCAAAACAAGAAATAAATATTGCGGCACCAAGTCCCAAAAACATTGAAAGCGACTGAATAATAAACGGTCTAATATTTTCCATATATGCAGTGGCAGAATAAACAGCCATACAACCAAAAGATGTAGTCAGGAATACAAGGACCAACAAAATTTTATCGGTTTCACGTATATAATCGGCGATTTTAGCCCATAAATTTCTCAATTACTGCCACCTCCTAAATGCAACATATAATTTATTATATTTTATTTTATATAAATATTCAAGTAATACTTTCATTTTTGGAAGAATTATGATATAATAAGCCATATTAAATAAAACATTTGGCGGTTTTTTATGATTGAGTATATTTCAAACTCCCCCGAAGAGACAATTTTAATTGCTCAAGGATTTGCTAAAACTCTAAATGGCGGTGAGGTTATCGCTTACAGAGGAAATCTTGGTGCAGGTAAAACTTGTTTCACAAGAGGGTTGGCTAAAGGATTAGAATATAATGGCGACGTCACCTCGCCTACCTTTGCGCTTATAAATGAATATTTAGGCGGTAAATTTGATATTTATCATTTTGATATGTACCGCATTTCTTCTTGGGATGAGCTTTACTCAAGCGGATATTTTGAATATTTAGAGCAAGGCGGTATTCTCGTTTTAGAGTGGAGCGAAAACATTGAAAACGCTTTACCGACCAACACAATTTATGTTGAGCTTGAAGCCATAGATGAAACGACAAGAAAAATCACAATACATAAAAAAGAGGAAAATTTTAGTTTATGATAATTTTAAGTATAGAGTGTTCGGCTCTTCCCTGTTCTGTTGCAATATCGGTTGACAACGATATAGTAGCTTCCGAATTTATAAACGAAAAGCTTACTCATTCACAAACCTTAATGCCGATGATTGAGTCAGTTTTAAAATCAGCAAACCTTAAAATTGCGGATATTGATGCCTTTGCGCTTTCTCACGGTCCCGGTTCCTTTACGGGTATCAGAATCGGAATTTCCGCTATCAAAGGCTTGGCACAACCAACCAAAAAGAGTTGTGTCGGTATTTCGACACTTCGTGCAATTGCAGAAAATTACAACGATACAAATGCTGTTATATGCGCTGTTATGGATGCTCGTTGCAACCAGGTGTATAACGCAATTTTCAAATGTGAAAACGGTGCTTTTACCCGCCTTTGTGATGACAGAGCGGTATTAAGCGAAGATTTGGCAAAAGAAATTGAAACTTTATATAAAGGTGAAGATGTTATAATCGTTGGTGACGGAAGTGAAGTATTTTATCCTTTTGTAAATAAGCTCGAAAACGTGACACTTTCAGATTTAACAAAGCGTTTTCAAAACGCAGTCGGCGTGGCAAAAGCCACATACAATTTGTTTGTTTCAGGTAAAGCTTTAAGTCCTAATGAGTTATTACCTGTATATTTAAGATTGCCACAGGCAGAAAGAGAACTAAAATTAAAAAAGGAGCAAAAGTTATGAAAATTGCAATCGGATGCGACCACGGCGGCTTTGAACATAAAAATGCGATAGCCGAGCATTTAAGAGAAAGAGGATTTACGGTTAATGACTATGGCATTTTAGAGCTTCAGTCGGTTGACTACCCGGATATTGCCGAAAAGGTTTGCGAAAATATTGTCAACGGCAACAATGAGCTTGGTATCTTGGTTTGTGGCACAGGTATCGGTATGTCGATTGCCGCTAATAAAGTTAAAGGAATACGTGCGGCTGCTTGTAGCGAGCATTTTTCCGCTAAATACACAAGACTTCACAACGACTCAAATGTACTTTGTCTCGGTGGCAGAGTTATAGGTGTTGGTACTGCAATCGAGCTTTGCGACCTTTTTGTTGATACAAAATTTGAGGGTGACAGACATCTTCGCCGTGTAAACAAAATCACAGAAATTGAAAACAGATAAAATTTAAACCCTCCTTTTTGGAGGGTTTTTGCTTTAAAAATAATCTGTCAAATAGTTTTCGGGAGTTTTCTTAAAGGAAAGCTCCTCTTTTGTTTTTGGATGATAAAAGGTCAAGCAATATGACCAAAGACCTATTTTTGTGAAATTGTCCTTTGCACCATATTTTCTGTCGCCTGCGAGAGCCATTTTGCGTGAAGCAAATTGAACACGAATTTGATGAGTTCTGCCGGTAAAAAGGCGAATATTTACAAGTGAATACTCTGCATCACCGATATAAAAGGTTTTTATCAGAGTGTATTCGAGCTTTGCTTTTTTAACTCCCTTTCGCTCCTTTTTAACTACAAAGGATTTACCCTTTTTGCTATCCTTAAATAGAAAATCCTCAAAAACCGCAGTGTTTTTCTCGGGCTTAGAGTGAACAAGAGCGATGTATTCCTTTATAAATTTGTTCTCCCTAATATCCTTACTCAAAATTGTTGCCGCTTCTTTGGTTTTTGCATAAACCATCACACCAGAAACATCTCTATCGAGTCTGTGTAAGGGATAAATTTCGCCATTTGTGTGTTTTTCGAGAAGTGAAATCATATTTTCTCTTCCCTTTTCATCGGCTTGGGACAGAATACCGACAGGCTTAATCGGAACAATTATCGAATCATCTTCGAATAAAATTTTTAAACCTTCCATCATTCGCCCCAATACTTTCTATCAAGGCTTCTGAAGGAGATTGCGGTAAAAATATGTGATTTTTCGATAATCTCGCTGCCCTCTAAATCAGCGGCAGTACGTGCCACCTTTAAAATTCGGTCATAAGCACGAGCCGACATACCGAGTCTTTCGAAGGACAATTCTAAATATTTATTAGCCTCATCTGTCATCACGCAGTATTTTTTAATCATGGGTGATGTAAGTCTTGCATTACAAGAAATATCAGTATCCTTGTATCTCTCACGCTGAATATCACGAGCTTTATTTACACGTGCTCGGATTTCCGCCGAAGACTCTTCTTTTCTGTCAGAGCTAAGAGCCTTATAATCAACAGGTGGTACTTCTATGTGAATATCAAGTCTGTCAAGCATAGGACCCGAAATTTTGCCGAGATACCTTTTGACTGCATTTTGCGTGCAGGTACAACTCTTGGTAGGATGACCGTAAAAACCGCAAGGACAGGGATTCATAGCCGCTACAAGCATTATAGAGCTTGGATATGTAAGAGAGCCGGAAACACGAGAGATAGTAACTGTTCCATCCTCAAGCGGTTGCCGCATTGCCTCCATAACATCACGCTTAAATTCAGGTAATTCATCTAAAAACAAGACGCCGTTATGTGCAAGAGATATTTCACCCGGTTTTGGTACTGTACCACCGCCCGCAATTGCCGCCGAAGATACAGTATGATGCGGTGAGCGGAAAGGTCGTTTATAGATAAAAGGGTGTTTTGAATTTAAAAGTCCTGCAATCGAATGAATCTTTGTGGTTTCAATTGACTCTTGGAAGGTCATTTCGGGCAAAATTCCCGGAAGGCGTTTTGCGAGCATACTTTTTCCCGCCCCGGGCGGTCCAACCATGAGCACGTTATGATGGCCGGCGGCCGCAATTTCCAATGCCTTTTTTGCAGCTATTTGTCCCTTTACATCGGCAAAATCCGGAAAGGTTGTATCTACCACAGAATAATGATTTTTATGTTCTATCGGGGTGAGTAAATTTTCACCTTTTAAATGTGACAACAATTCATCAAGGTTTTTAACGCCGTAAACATCGATACCATCAATAACAGACGCCTCACAAGCGTTATCAAATGGGACAAAAATTTCGGAAAAACCGTTTTCCTTTGCAGTAATTGTCAGCGCTAAAACACCGTTTACACTTCTTATCATACCGTCGAGGGCAACCTCGCCAATGAATATAGAATTAGAAAACTCTGCCTTTAATTGCGAAGAAGCCTTTAAAATAGCAAGTAAAACCGGCAAATCATAAAGTGAGCCTTCTTTTTTTTGGTCAGCAGGAGCCAAATTAACCGTAATTCTGCCAACAGGAAATTTATATCCGCAATTCTTGATAGCGGCACGTACCCTATCTCTCGATTCTTTTACCGCAGCATCAGGAAGACCAACAATATCAAAGGCAGGAAGTCCGTTTGAAACATCTGCTTCAACCTCAATCATATATGAATTGAGACCAAAAATTCCTATACCTTGTACTCTTGAAAACAAAATAGCTCACCCACCTTTTAAACGATTACATTTTTGGGATTACCCGTGAGAAATCCCTTCAAATTATCTGCAACTTGATTTATCAACCGTTCTCTTGTCTCTCTTGCCGACCAAGCAGAATGTGAAGTAATAATAATGTTTTTAGCATTTTTTAACGGACAATTTTCATCCATCGGTTCAACTCGTAAAACATCAACTGCCGCACCCGATAGCTTTCCGCTATTAAGTGCTTCTGCCAACGCCTCCTGGACAACGGTACCACCACGAGAGGTATTTATAAAAAATGCTCCATCCTTCATTTTACCGAAAGTATCACGGTTCATCAAATCTTGCGTTTCATCGTTCAAGGGACAATGAAGAGATACAACATCACTATTTTGAAGCAAGGTGTCCAAATCGCAAAACAAAACATTATCATCTCTTTTTGGGGTTCTTGTATATACCAAAATTTGCATACCAAGAGCCCTTGCAACATCGGCTACTGCCTTGCCTATAGTTCCAAAACCAATTATACCGAGTGTTTTGCCGGCTACCTCACGACTTAAAAACATAAGTGGCGAAAATATATCAGCAGATATCCAACCACCCGATTTCACAAAGCTGTCGTATTCTCTTACCTTTGTGAAATGCATTAAAATATAGCAAATTACCTGCTGTACAACACCGTTTGTCGAATAGCCTGCGGCATTGCAAACACATATACCCTTTTCTTTAGCCACAGTAATATCAATATTGTTATAACCCGTAGCAAAGGTACCGATATATTTCAATTTTTTGGCTTTGTCCATTACTTCTTTGTCAATTAAGGCTTTATTGCAAAGCACAATATCTGTATCAGTAATTTCCTTTAAAAGCTCATCTCTTGTAATATTTGAATAAACCACAACCAAATCTGCGAGTTGGTCAAATTCATCGATATTTGTGTCACCCTCACGGGATAAAACTTCAAATTCAGTGATTAGTATTTTCATCATTTGCAGTCACCTTTCGCTTTGTACCATCAGGCTCAACAATATAAGTATTTTCAAGCTGGGATACAAGCGATGCCTTAAATCCATCGATATATTCACGCCTTAAAATTTGTTGTTCTTTTAATTCTTCAACAGTCAGTCCCACAGTTTTTTTCTTGCGGGCAAGCTCATTTATTCTATCAATTTTATCTTGTGTCATAAAATACTCCTAAACAGTAGATTTTTCATTTAAATCTTCAATAGTTACCGCTTCATCATGAGGAATTGGTTTCCACTCAACCTTTGTCACTAAAGCGATAACGGTAGAAATTATAGCAATTAAGTCAAAAAGTGGAAAGGTTATTGCAAACCAAAGCTTTTTGTACCATTTCATTTTTATCATTCTTTTCCTTTCAAAAAGGAAAACATAAATCGCAGTAAGAACTTTAAATAAATATCCTGCAAGTGCGACAAATAAAGCATTAAGCAAAAGTGAAAGTATCTCATTTTCTGCGCCCTTTGCAGTTGTTGGCGGAAATATGTACTCTTTTGACACATAATCACCGGCTGCCCACAAAAGCAGATATTTGCATACGGTTGCCACAACATTCCAACCCGCATTCCAAAATGCACCCGGAAAGGTAATTGTCAGAATATCAAAGCTCATAAGCCTGAATCTCAAATTGTTTATAAATCGCTTTAGATGTGTGGTTTCTTTTGGAACATTTTTATTAGCATTACCGCCTGTATAAAAAATGTGTAAAAATAGCTTTCCGCCACACTCAAAAAGCGCTTGAATATGGCCCTTTGCCCAACGAATACGCTGTCGCATTGCAATTTTAAAGTCAACAGGCTGTTCATCGTAAAATATTGCTTCGTTATTGTATGAAATTTTATAGCCCTTAACCACCGCATCAGCGCAAAAAGCACGGTCTTCGGTAAAAGAGGTGTAATTCCAACCATCTTTAATCAGTTCCCAAGAAAAGAGAAAGCCTGTACCTTGAATACGGGTTGCCAGATGAAAGAGTGAGCGAGGTCTGTGCTCGGTACGAATAGAGCGCAACCAATGAAGTGAATAAGAAGCCGAAATCCAGTTAGAATCGAAATTTTTACTGTTTCGATAGCTTGTCACAATCTTTTCTCCTGCAGAGAAAGATTCGTTCATACGAGTAATAAAGTCACTCTTCAAAAGGTTGTCTGCATCAAAAATAAAGTATCCATCAAATGCTGAAACATCGCCATAGTCCTCTTTTATCCTTGAAACCAAAAATTGCAAAGCGAAGCCCTTTGTTCTGTGTTCATTGTCAAATCGTTCGTAAACCACAGCACCGGCCTGCCTTGCAATCAAAGCGGTATTGTCAGTGCAGTTGTCAGCAACAACAAAAATAGTGACAAGCTCACTTGGGTAATCCTGTTTTTTTATACTGTCAATCAAATTACCGATTACCTTTTCTTCGTTTCTTGCTGCAATCAGCACGGCATATTTATTGAATTTTTGAGTAGTTTTGAATTTTCGAGTAGCAAAAATTCCTACAATTTCGTACAAATGAGAAAGCTTATAAGCATTGGAAAGTATAAAATAGAAAGCATTTATTATTTTTAAAAGCCAATCAATAATAAGCATTATTATACTCCCTTAAATATATTATGCAATATTTTCTTCCTTTAAATCATCAATATT
>JAZNWW010000031.1:0-7426 GCA_045593535.1 Acutalibacteraceae bacterium | reverse complement strand
ATTTTTTTACTGTAAACAATCAATAATTTTATAAACAAAGATTTATACTTTCCCAAGCAATTATCATATAATTCAAAAGCCTCCCTTTTGTAAAAAAGGAGGCTTTTTGCTTATTTGGGATTTTGTATTATTCATTATTTACTGTCTATTAGTCAAGAGATCACGCAATGTTATATAATCACTTTATTTCTTGCTCCAATTCATCAAAAAAACTACTGTCAAAAAATTCTTTAATCGTAATATCTAAACCGTCACAAAGTTTTTTAATAGTTGAAACAGTAGTTGTATTATTTCTGCCGCTAATTATATTATTAACGGTAGATTGTGTTACACCGCTTATAGTGCTTAATTTGTTTATTGAAATATTTCTTTCTTCACACAATTTAAGAATCCGAGAACGAATCGCATCTCCAATAGTCAAAGTTATCACCACTTTCTATTAAAATGATAACCAATAACTATTGAAAAGATTACCCCTTTTGAGTTATAATAACTCAAAAGGGGTGAAAATATATGCCGACCTGCACTTTTTTCGGACACCGAGACACCGGAAATGAAATTGAGCCAATATTGCAGTCAACCATTATAGACTTAATCGAGAATAAAAATGTTCGTAATTTTTATGTAGGAAATCACGGCGGATACGATTATTTGATAAAACAATTGTTAATAAAACTGAAAGCATCCTACCCTATTCATTATACTGTTGTTTTGGCTTACTTACCTAATAATAAACATAACCCCGGAGATGAAGATTCGTCAAATTTCCTGTTGCCGAACGGTATTGAATTTGTCCCACGCAAATTTGCAATAAACTACCGAAACAAATGGATGATAGACCGATCTGATTATGTAATTACATACGTAAAGTACATCGTTGGTGGTGCTGCTCAATTTCAAGAATATGCAAAAAAGAAAAACAAAATAGTAATCAATTTAGCAGAAAAATAATATTCCTCTACACACAAAAAAGCTTATGTGAAAATTCACATAAGCTTTTTCTAATTTATGAATCGGGTTCGGATGGAGTGGGTTCAGGTGTAGGTGTAGGATTAGGCTCCGGTGTTGTGCCTTCTCCCCCATCCGGTGTAGTCGGAGTTTCCTCCTGTCCGGTGTTATCCTCCGGCTTTTTCTTGTCCTCTTCCTTTTCCTCATCCTTTTTCTTTGTTCCTGTAATAGTTTTTGTATTATCAGGAGTAGTTCCATCCTTATAATATCCCGAGCCTCTTCTGTAAACGTTGTCACTAAATTCAAACTCTTTATCATCAAGGTCTTCGTGGATTTCACGCATTATATCACGCCAAATATTTGCCGCTGCTGATGGATTATAAACGACACGCTGTGTATCAAAGCCATACCAAACAGAGCCCACATAATAAGGAGTACCTGCTACCATCCATAAATCTTTTGACTCACTTGAAGTACCGGTTTTTGCATAGACATCCATTGAATTGTATCTGCTGATGCCGCCGCCTGTACCCTCGCTACCTCTTACAACACCTTGTAAAAGGTGGTTCATAATAGTAGCTGTCTCCTCGCTTATAACCTGCTTTCCGGTTTCATCGTAATCGATAACAGTTTCATCATTTCTGTCCTTGATTGCGTAATAAGCAGTCGGTGAATGATAAACACCGCCATTGCCATAAATTGCATAAGCTGCCGCAGATTCAGTAGTAGTAATACCATACATACAGCCACCAAGTGCCAAGGATGATGGGTTTTTATCCTTTTCAATCAAATGCTTCATACCTAAATCTTTTGTCAAAAAATCATACGAAGCATCAAGTCCTACCTTCTGCAAAAGCCACACAGGAATTGTATTTGCAGAGGTTCTGATAGCATAATCGACAGTCATTTTACCCTTATAATAACCATACCACTCGTGAGGGCCGGGTCTTCGTTTTCCGAAATAATCGGGCAACGGTTCATCCTCGACAATCGATGTATAATGAACAATATCTTTTTCGATAGCCAAAGTGTAAACACCTATAGGCTTCATTGTAGAACCCGGGTGTCTTGGAGAATCTGTAGCACGGTTAAGTCCTCTGTTAACGGTTTTCTTGCCTGCTCCGCCGACAATGCCGACAATGTGTCCTTTATAGTCCATAATAGTCATAGCCGACTGAACGTGAACATAATTGCCATCATCATCACGTGCTTTTTGGCTGAAATACTTGCTGACATTGCTGTAAGTATCTTCCATTATATTTTGTATTTTTGTACTCATTGTGGAATAAATCTTATAGCCGCCCGAATAAAGCTCTTCTGATGCTTCATCCTCGCTGCAAGAGTACTTTTGAACCAAATCCTTTATTGCTTGGTCAATAACTGTATCGAGGAAATAGCTATTAACGCTTGGCTCATACTTCTTTTTCATTTTTTGGTTTACTTCTAAATGGGTTGCAACCGCCTCGGTATATTCTTCTTTAGTTATAAATCCGGCATCAAGCATTTCTTTGAGTACAACATTTCTGCGTTCTCGGTTTGCTTTCATTTGAGTGAGCGGATTATATTTAGAAGGGTTTTGAGTGATTGCCGCAATAGAAGCGCACTCCGCCAAGGTCAAGTCCTTCGGCTCTTTATTGTAATAATAATTTGCCGCAATACGAACACCGCAATAACCATTGCCAAGGGCTATTGTATTAAGATATGCCTCTAAAATTTGGTCTTTGGACAATTCGTTTTCTACAATTGCAGCACGAACAATTTCTCTCGCCTTTCGTGAAGCACTCTTGTCGTTATCCAAAGTTAAGTTTTTAATGAGCTGTTGTGTAATGGTCGAACCACCGTATTCCGAAGCATCATACTTGAAAACATAGTTGCTCAAAGCGCCGATTGTTCGTTTCCAATTGACACCCGAATGCTTATAAAAGGTCACATCTTCAATAGCGATAAAAGCATTTTTCAGGTTTTCGGGGATTTCATCAAGAGAAATCCACAGTCGGTTTTCTTCACCGTGAAGGCGGCGATATTCAACCCAGTTGCCCTTACTGTTCTTCACATAAACAACTGAGGTCATATCCATATCACGAGCTTTTATTCGCTCAACCAATTCGAGTGAATCATAAAAATCAATTTTTTTATCATTCGCTTTGTAAACAGGTATAGCAAAAGCAAAAGCAACAATTGCACATATTAAAATGTATGAAAGCGCCTGTACAATTTTTTTAAAGACATTTTCCAATTATTTCACCTATAATCAAAAACTTTAAATTATTATACCATAATTATCTATTTTTTTCAACAAATAAAAAGACTTTCAAACGATTTGTTTGAAAGTCTTTTGAAGCATTAAGTTATTATACAATTTCTGCAATATCGAACAACTTTTTGGGAAGCTCTTCCTTATCAGCAGAAACAGTGAACAAGAACTCAACATCATCAATTTTTGAAATTCTTTCGAAGAAAGCAACGAGCTCATCATAATCACGAGTGCCTATGCGAAGTGTTGCATCACCAAAGATTTGTACAACATCGTGATTTCCGGCCTTAATACCTGACAATAAACCGTAGTATTCGCCATAGCCCTTAATTCCAAATGCATCAGCATCAATAAGACGTGCTTTATGTGTAACAGAATAGGTTAATGTGTCGCCTTGTTCGATACAAACAACATTGCCAAGACTCTTTTCCGCAGCCTCGTTTACGAGGTCAACTAATCTTTTTGTCTTGCCTGAACCTTTCCTTCCGATAATGATTTTAATCATTTTAATCAGCTCCTTTTATTTTCTCTGCCAAAGGCAGTTATTTTTCTTTAGCTAAGTCTCTTTTCAAGCTCTGCCTTTTGTGCTTCAAAACCGGGCTTTCCGAGAAGTGCAAACATATTCTTTTTGTAGCTTTCAACACCGGGTTGGTCAAAAGGATTAACACCCAGCATATAACCCGAAACTGCACAAGCCTTTTCAAAGAAATAAATAAGCTCGCCCAAATTTTCCTCATCCGGCTTGTCGATGTTTATTACAAGATTAGGTACGCCGCCATCGGTATGAGCAAGTACAGTACCCTCAAATGCCTTTTCATTAACAAAGGACATTGTCTTGCCAGCCAAGAAGTTAAGACCATCACCATCGTTATCCTCTTTTTCGATTACAACATCCTTGTCAGTATCGCCAAAGGTCACAACTGTTTCAAACATAAGTCTTGCGCCATCTTGAACATATTGTCCCATAGAGTGAAGGTCGGTTGAAAAAGTAACGGATGCTGGGAAAAGTCCCTTATTGTCCTTGCCCTCGCTCTCGCCAAATAACTGCTTAAACCACTCGGACATCATTGTAAATCTCGGCTCATAAGAAACGAGCAATTCTACAGATTTGCCCTTGCGATAAAAAGCATTACGAAGTGCTGCATAGGTGTAGCAATCGTTATTATACATATCAGCTACATTGTATTTTTCAGCAGCTGTTTGTGCGCCCTTCATAAGTGCATCGATATCAGCGCCAGCAGCCGCAATAGGTAAAAGACCAACAGCTGTAAGAACAGAAAATCTGCCGCCTACATCATCGGGTACTACAAAGCACTCATAACCCTTTTCATCGGCTAATGCCTTTAAAGTGCCTCTTGCCTTGTCGGTTGTGCAGTAAATACGTTCTGCAGCTTCCTTTTCACCGTATTGCTCTTCTAAGTATTTACGAAATACTCTGAAAGCTACAGCAGGCTCGGTAGTTGTACCTGATTTTGAAATGATGTTTACAGATACACGCTTGCCCTCGCACATTTTAAGCACGTCAGCCAAGTAAGAACCGCTGATGCTGTTACCTGCAAAGTAAATCTCGGGAGCATTGTCACGTAAATTGTTGTAATAAGGTCCCTTTAAAAATTCAATGGCGGCACGAGCACCGAGATAAGAACCGCCGATACCGATAACGATTAAAATGTCGGTGTCCTTGCGGATTTTTTCTGCAGCCTTCTTGATTCGAGCAAATTCTTCCTTGTCGTAATCAAAAGGAAGTGTCACCCAACCGAGAAAGTCGTTGCCCAAGCCGTCCTTGTTATTAACAGTATTATGAGCCGCTAAAACCTGTGTTTCGAGGCCCTTTAAATCATTTTCTCTAATAAAATCTTTTGCATAGGAATAGTTGAATTTGATTGCCATTTTTGTACCTCCGTGTTCTATGATTTTATTTTACAATAAAACCTTACGTTTTTCAAGAAAAATTATTAAATATTCACTAAAAGTTTTTAAATTTTAAAAATTCCTTTTAAAATTTGAGTAAAAGTGACCAAAATATTAAGCTTTTCTACCTCTTCGGCGGCGACAATTTCGATTTTACCCACATTTTCTTCGCCAAGCAGAATATTCACATATCCCAAAACATCACCTTTTTTTATAGGTGCCATCAAATTATCATTCCATACGCACTCTCTCGTTATATCATTTTTTTGTGCCTTTGACATCAAAACGTTGACCTTTTGATATGTTGCAATCTTGACGGTTTTTTTGACACCCTTTGAGACTGCGATTTCTTTTTCTTTAAGCTCTGATGAGACTTCGGCAAAGGAATAATTTGCAAAACCATAGTCAAGCAGTTTTTTAGCGCCTTCAAATCGGTCATTACTTGTCTCGCCCGCTAAAATCACCGCCACAAGCTCAAGTCCGTCCCGCTCGGCAGTTGCCGAAAGGCAATATTTTGCAATACTTGTAGTTCCCGTTTTAAGACCTGTAGTGCCTTTATAAAAACGGACCAATTTGTTAGTATTCACAAGCTCGCTTTCGCCATCTCGTAAGGAATCCATCCAAACGGTTGAGTAATTTTTGATTAAATCGTGCTTTATCAGTTCCTTTGACATAACAGCTACATCGTGGGCTGTAGTTAAATGCCCATCGGCATCGAGCCCTGTGCAGTTTTTGAAGGTTGTGTTGTTCATACCAAGCTTTTCCGCCTTTTCGTTCATAAGCGAGACAAAACCTTCCTCGCTTCCGGCAACAAGTTCGGCAAGAGCCACTGAAGCATCATTTGCTGAAGCTATTACAGTAGCTTTAAGTAGCTCGTGAACAGTCATTGTCTCTCCTTCTTTAAGCCAAATTTGTGAGCCTCCCATACTGCAAGCATAAGCTGATGCGGTGACAACTGTCTCGAGAGTGATATTCCCTTCATCAATCGCTTCCATAACAAGAAGTAATGTCATTATTTTCGTAATTGAAGCCGGCGGAAGCTTTTCATCAGCGTTATCCTCATACAAAATTTTACCTGTATTCACTTCCATTAAAATTGCAGATTTCGCCTTGATGTCGAGCTGTGTACCAATAGTCGCATTGGTAGAAGAAGCTTCTATCGGAATGTCCAAATCATCGGTACTGCACTCACTTGAAACAGTTTTTGCCGAAACGCCGACACAAAAAAGACAAAAAGCTAAAATCAACGCTATTATTTTTTTCAAAATAAAACACCCCAAACATATAGTACTAAATACTATGTTCGAGGTGTCGTTTTAATTCATAATTACGCATTTATATGCACCTCGTTCCTAAAAAGCAGACAAAATCGGACGACCGATGGTCGCCCCTACGATATTAAATTTTTAATTACGCATCACTCGTTACGCATAAAAAAGGAAGGCTCTCGCCTTCCTTTTTTGCTATTTTAGTTTATACGCTTTCACACTCGACCAGGGACTGTAAATCTTTTTACCATCAACTATTTTGTAAGCTCTTATCTTGTAGTAATAGGTTTTGCCCTTGGTGGCCGAAATGATTTTTGCTTTGGCAGTTGTAGTTTTGTAATCCGACACAATATATGTTCCGGTTTTGCTTAACGAGCGTGAAATTTCATATCCGCTTTCACCTTGAATGTTAGTCCAAGTAATTTTCACCTTGCCTGCCTTGTGCTTTGTCACAGTCGGTGCAGAAAGCTTTTTAAGTGTGTAAAGACTTGTGGTTTTTGCGCTGTCATCAGCAAAATATCCATCGTTTACGTATGTGCAAGGTACAACCTTGAAATCGTACTTAATACCATCGGACAAGTTCCGAATCTTTTGTGAAAGAGCTGTTGTAGTTGTCTTTAAGGTATAGGTTTTTGATGTTGATTTCTTGTAATATACCTTGTATGCCACAGCATTTTCTACTGCCGCCCAAGAAAGTTCTACATCATCGTAGCCATATAGCTTTGCGGTAAGAGTTGCAGGAGCCGAAAGATTTATTGTACTGCTGATTGTTACGGTTTTATAACTGTTATCCTCAAAGTGTGTACCATTTACATAACTGCAAGGCACAATCTTGAAATCATAAGATACACCGTCGTAGAGATTTGCAAAGTTATATGTGGTTTTTGTGGTATAGGTTTTGTACTTGTATGTGTCGGCGCTTGACTGCTTGTAGTAAATCTTATACCTTGATGCGCCTGATACTGCACTCCAAGTAAGCTTTGCATCATCATATCCATAAAGTGAAGCCTTTAATGTTTTTGGTGCTGCCAAATCCTTTGCTGTG
>JAZNWW010000030.1:0-12481 GCA_045593535.1 Acutalibacteraceae bacterium | reverse complement strand
GCAAAAACGGTTATGTATATACTTATGGCTTTGATAGTTGCTTCTTCTTTAGGTATTGATGTGACAGGGGTCGTGGCTATTGCGAGTGTGGCAACATTGGCAGTATCTTTAGCTCTCCAAAATATGTTTTCGAATGTCATCGGTGGTTTCACTTTACTCTATACACATCCTTTTTCAAAAGGGGATTTTGTCGATATTGCTAATCAATCGGGAACGGTAGAGGAAGTAGGTATTGCATATACAAAGCTTGTCACTGCCGACAACAAAATGATATCCATACCAAACAGTGCTGTAGTGGCTACCGAGATTGTAAATTATACCGTTACAGGCACTCGTAGGGTTGATATAGTCGTTAGCGTTTCTTACGATGCCGATTGTGAAAAGGTGATTAAAACCTTGTTGGAATTAAGCCGACACAAGCAGGTTTTAAAGGACCCGACACCCTTTGCGGCGCTTAACCGTTATCTCGACAGTTCGATTGAATATACATTGCGAGTTTGGACAAAAAGCGAGGACTATTGGGATGTATATTTCGAGCTCAATAAAAAACTGGCTCCCGCACTTCAAAAAGCGGACATTGAAATGACTTATCCACATTTGAATATTCATTTGGAAAAATAAGTAAAAAATCTGATTTTGTGACCAAAATATTGGACAAAATTTTACTTTACAGTTTGGGTTTGTTTTAAAAACTTTTTTTCTTTCACCAAAATCAATCAATTTTTTTATCCGCAGTTATGCAATTTAGGCTAATGACTGCGGATTTTTTTGTGAAAAAATATCTTTTTTACACTTTTTTTCACAAAAAAACCGGTTTTTTTTGAATAATTTTGCACAACCGCAATTTTTGGCTAAAAACTCGGATATAATTGACTTGAGTAAATAAATAAAAAAATGTAAAATATAAACGTGGAATTTTATGCTGTTTTAACAAGACTAATCTGTATTTTAAGTTTTTGTTTTACAGTTTTTAATTATATTATTTTGGAGGATTCAGAAGTTATGAAAAGAACTGTGGCATTTTTGATCTCAATGCTAATGATCGCTACGGTTTTTCCTTTAGGCGTGTTTGCCGCTGACAAGGAAATTCCCGAAGAACCTATTTCGCTTGATTTTGCAAGTCGAGAGGGCACCTTCTATCACTATCTGCAGGAGCACAAAGATTTTCCTTTGGCAAAAGAGGATATCGTTATTTCAGCCAGTGCTTACGATAAGGCAGATGCCGATGTGAAAAAGTTGCCTTCAAAAACCGATGAAAATGATGTTACCAAAGAGAATATCATTTCTTGGACAGGCGAAGAGGGCTCTGTGACATACAAGTTTGAAGTTAAAGAGGATGCTCTTTACGAAGTGATGCTTACATACCTTCCAATAAAGGGCAGAGGTCTTCCGATTTCTTTTTCAATTGAGGTTGATGGTGAAATTCCTTACGAATCCTTTGAAACTTTAAATTTTGAAAGAACTTGGATTGACAGCAAGCCTGAGGGCGTATCAGACGGAAAGGGAAATTGCTACGCTTCTGAACAAATCGAGAAATTTATTTTCAAGGATTCTAAGGCTGTTGACAGAACCGGACAATATAGCGAGCCTTTACAGATAGCTCTCAGCAAAGGTACTCACACCTTGACTCTTAATTCACTTTCCGGTGAATGCTATTTGGCAGCAGTGACCTTGAAAGCTCCAACCGCAACACCTTCTTACGATGATTTCATAAAGGAACACGCTTCTACACCTAAATACAGTGGTGAAGAAGTTTTGATAGATGGCGAATCTGCAATTTACAAGAGCACAGCTTCAATGAATCCTCTTATTGATAACAGTGACCCGAGTATAACTCCCAGCGAACCGTTTAAAGAGCAAATCAACTATATCGGTTCTACTGCTTGGCAAACACCTGCAGAAAAAATCATTTGGGAGTTTGAGGCTCCCGAAAGCGGTCTTTACAAGATGGCTTTCCGCTTCAGACAAAACTACATAATCAACGGTAATTCATATCGTATCTTGACAATTGACGGTGAGGTTCCTTTCGAGGAAGCAACAAACATCACCTTCAAATATGATGGCGATTGGCAGTTTATGCAGCTTAATCAGCCCGGAACCGATGAACCGGCTTTGATTTATCTTGAAAAAGGTAAGCATCAGTTAGGTCTTGAGGTTACTTTGGGTGAGATGGATGAAATCGCACGTGTTATCAGCGACCTTACTTACGACATTGGTGATTTGTATTTAAAGATTAAAATGATAACCGGTGAAAACATTGACTCGGGTAGAAGCTATGAGTTGTTCAAAAACATAGAAGGCTTTAATGATACTTTGAAAGCTAACATAGATGTTTTAAATACAGTTTCGGACAGAATCGTTCAAATCACAGGTGAGACAAGTAATAACTATACTGCTAACCTTCAAAATATGGCACGTGTAATGCAAGAAATGCTTGACAACCCCTATCTTGCACAAAAGTATGTAAACGACTATTACACCAACTACTGCTCACTTGCGGCTTTGGTTACAGACCTTGCAGAAATGCCTCTTGATATTGACCAGATGATTTTGGCTTCTCCTGACAAGGCTTATGAAAAGGAAATGGCAGGCTTCTGGGAAAAGACTTCTTACTCATTTGACAGATTTGTTGCTTCCTTCTCCTCAAGCTACAAGAGCACAATTGGTTCAGATGATGATAAAACATTAACACTTTGGGTTACTTGGGGTCGTGACCAGACACAAATCCTTAATTCACTTGTTAAGGACTCATTTGAAACAGAGCATCCCGGAATTACTGTTAATGTTCAAATAGTTGGCGCATCACTTATTCAGGCTATACTTATCGGTGACGGTCCTGATGTATTGCTAGGCCAGATTAGAAGCGAACCGGTAAACTACGGTATGCGTAACGCACTTATCGACCTTAAACAATTCCCCGATTATGTGGAAGTAATCACCAGATTCCAAGATGGTGCTGTTGATCCTTATACACTTGGAAATGCGGTTTATGGCTTGCCGGATACACAAGGCTTCAGCATTATGTATTACAGAACCGATATTTTTGATGATTTGGGTCTCGAGGTTCCTAAAACTTGGGATGAGTTCAGACAGACTACTGCACTTTTGCAGAGACAAAACTTACAAGCCGGTCTTTCAGCTCCTACCGTTATCGGTCAAGGTACATTGTCACAGTATGCAACCTTCTTAATGCAGGATGGTTCTTCACTATACAACAAAAACCTTGATTCTACCGCATTGCTTGAAAGTGATGCTGTTGAAAAGTTTGTTTATTGGACAGATTTCTATACCAACTTGGGTTATGATACACAGTTTGATTTCTATAACCGTTTCCGTTCTGGAACAATGCCTTTAGGTGTTGCTTCATACAGTCAGTACGTATTATTCAGTCAGGCTGCTCCTGAAATTGCAGGAAAATGGTCTATAGCTCCTATGCCGGGCACAATGCAAGAAGATGGTACTATCGATTATACACAGGCCGATTCAGGTACTGCTTGTGTAATTCCTATTACAGCAGGTAATAAAGAATTATCCTGGGAGTTCATCAAGTGGTGGACAAGAGATGATATTCAGTACAGATATTCCACGATGGTTGAAGCAGTGCTTGGCGAGGTTGGCCGTGTAACTACATCAAACGTTGAAGCCTTCAAGCGTTTGGCTTGGGAATCTGATGACTTGGATATTTTGTTAGAGGCTTGGAGTAACGTTAAGGGCCTTCAGGAAATCCCCGGTGGATATTATGTTGAACGTTCTGTTTATCAGGCATTTTGGAACGTTGTTAATTTGAAAGAAAACCCGAAAGATATGATTGTTAAATGGGGTAAAACTGCAAATGCCGAAATCACAAGAAAGAGAGGAGAATATGCTGATGAGCTCGCTCACCACTTCAATTAAACGCAAAAAGACTCGTTCTTCCTTTGGTGGAAGTGAATTATCGCTTTTCACTCTTTCGGTTCCTTTCCTTATCTTATTCTTCGTTGTAACAGTTCTACCTATTATTATATCTATTGTTTTGAGCTTTTTCTCTTACGATATGCTTAATGCACCGCAGTTTGTAGGACTTGCAAACTTCGAAAGAATGTTTGTATCCGATGATATGTTTATGACAGTTGCTATCAACACTCTTATCTTGGCGGTAGCAACTGCCCCTACAGGATTTTTACTTTCCTTCGTTTTGGCTTGGTTTATAAACGAATTTAATCCTATGGTAAGAAGCTTTTTGTCCTTCTTATTCTATGCACCTTCACTAATCGGCGGAGCCTTCTTTATTTGGCAGATAGCCTTTAGTGGTGACGCTTACGGTTATGTCAACAGCTTGCTGTTAAGTATGGGATTTATAAACGAGCCGATACAGTGGCTTAAAGACCCGAACTATATTATGCCGATTATCATTGCGATTACTCTTTGGTCAAGTATGGGTATTTCCTTCTTGGCTGACATTGCAGGCTTGCAGAGTATTAACGTTTCAATGTATGAAGCAGGTGCTATCGATGGTATCAGAAACCGTTGGCAAGAGCTTTGGTATATTACCTTACCTTCGATGAAGGATATCCTCTTGTTCGGTGCGGTTATGCAAATTGCATCATCCTTCTCTATCGGTGGTATTATTCAGACAATGTGCGGTTATCCAACCGTTAACAACTGTGCAGATACAATAGTTCTTTATCTTGGTGATATTGCAAATACCCGTATGGAAATGGGATACGCTTCGGCAATTTCAATTTTCCTCTTTGCTATGATGGCAGCATTTAGATGGGTTGTAAGCAAATTGCTTAACACAACCGGTAAGTGAGAGGAGGGGATAACGTGTTAAAAAAGATTAAAAATTTTAGATTATTTGGTGGCGGAGAAGCCCAATATAAGCGTTATACCCGTTCAAAATTTGTTAGTGCATTTTTTGTAATTTTGTTACTCGCTTTTGGTTTTATATGTATATTACCGCTTATCTATTCAATCGCTACTTCATTAAAGCCTTTGGATGAAATTCTCATATTCCCGCCGAGATTTTTTGTACAAAGACCGACAATTGAAAACTATACTCTTTTGCCGAGTCTTTTGTCAAAGCTCACAGTTCCGCTTTCAAGATATGTATTTAATACATTATTTATAAGTATTATAGGAACATTCTTACATATTATTATAGCTTCCTGTGCTGCTTTCTTCTTCTCGAAGAGTAAGATGAAATGGGCAGGCATACTTTTCGTGCTTGTTCAGTTTTCTCTTCTTTACAACGGTACAACCTTGGGTGTTCCACAGTACATCATATTCTCCGAGTTAGGTGCTATTGATACCTATTGGGTATATTTGTTGCCCCACTTACCTGGTGCTACAGGTGTATTCCTTATGAAGCAATATATGGATGGTTCGGTTCCCGAATCCCTTCTTGAAGCTGCTCGTATTGATGGTGCAGGTTATCCGAGAATTTTCTGGAAAATAGTTATGCCTATGGTTAAACCTGCTTGGCTGACACTTTTACTTTTCGCTTTTCGTGATATGTGGTCAATGCAGTCCGGCAGTATGATTTTTACCGAATCACTAAAGACCTTACCCGCAGCTATGTCACAAATTACCAATGCAGGTATTGCAAGACAGGGTAGTGCGATGGCAGTTTCGGTTATTATGATGATACCGCCGATAATCGTTTACTTAATTTCACAAAGCAGTGTTATGCAGACTATGAGTAACGCCGGCTTGAAAGACTGATGAAAGGTAGGTTAATATGAAAAATCTTAAACGAATTTTTTCTGTTTTGTTAATCCTTGTTTGCTTATTTACCTGCTCTTTATCAGTTAGTGCTGCTGATTATCAGGATTCTGCAAACGATGCTACTACCTATTGGACAACAAGTGACTCCAATAAGGAAATGGTTTATTCCAGACCAATGTATGATACACAAAAGTTGGTTACAGCAACCGATTTGGGTGTCAAACCATTTGAAAAGTTGGTTGATATACACGCCGAAGGCGGCAAAATATATTTGCTCGACAATAACGGCAGATTACTTATTTTGGATGAACAGTTCAAGCTTTTAAAAGAAATTTCCACCATTAAAAACGACAAAGAAGAGTTAAAATTCGAAGGTGCGGAAGGTATCTATGCCGATAAAAACGGCAACATATATATTTGTGATACCACAAATGAAAGATTACTCATCTTAGATAAGGATTATAATCTCACTGCAATTCTTACTGTTCCTCAGGATGAATTGTGGCCGGAGGATTTATATTACAAGCCGACAAAAGCGGTAGTTGACAATATGGGATATCTTTATGTATTGTCAAAAGGTTCTTTCTATGGTGCGGCAATGTACACACCCGAGCTTGAATTTAAAGGCTTTTACGGTGCAAACGTTACTACAACTTCTGTTTTAGCGGCGGTTAATAATCTTTGGGATGTCCTTTTCACTAACACCGAGAAATTATCACGTAGTGCGAAATCATTGCCATTCTCATTTGTTGATATGGTTCTTGGCGCAGATGGTTATGTTTATACCTGTACAAGTGCAGATGTCTTTAGTAGTAAAGGCGCTGTAAGACGTCTTAATCCCAACGGTTCAAATATTTTGGTTGATAAGAGTGGCCAGTCTGCCACTGATTCAAGTGATGCTTTGTTTGGTACTTCAGATAGAGCAAAGCGTGACGGGCAAGGTGTAGCTCACTCTATTTCCGCAATAACTGTTGATGAAAACAACTTTATGTATGTGCTCGACTCTGCATACGGTAGGGTATATGTTTATGACATAGAGTGTAACCTTATTACCACTATGGGTGGCGGTATTCAAGGTTATATAACAGAACAGGAAGGTACATTCAGAAGTGCTACCGCAATTACAACAATGAACGGTATTACCTATGTTGTTGATTCAACTAAAGGTGGAGTTGTTTCCTTTAAAATAAACGATTACGGAAAGCTTGTTCAAGAGGCTCAAACCTTAACCTTAAATGGTGATTATTCCGAAGCTCAACCCCTTTGGGATGATGTTTTAATTAGAGACCGAAATTGCATTTTAGCTTACAGAGGTCTTGCAAAGCATTATCTTTTGCAAGAAGATTACAACAAGGCTATGGAATATGCCGAGCTTGGTTTTGACAGACTTACATACAGTCAGGCTTACGAATATGTAAGACAAGATTTCTTATCTCGTAACTTCACTTGGATTTTTGTCGGAATAATAGTTTTATGTATTGCTCTTGTTGTATTCCTTAAAATCAAAAAGAAGCGCAATATTGTTTTAATCAAAAACAAAAAGCTCAAGATAGCGCTTGGCACATTAACGCATCCTGCCGACACATTCTATGAGATTAAGCGCAACAACAATGGTTCTGTAGTTATTGCTACCGCACTTTTGGTTCTTTGGTATATTTTCAAAATAATCGGTCTTAATTCAGGCTTCATATTTAATGATACAAATATCAAAGATGTTAATGCATGGTATTATTTAGCACAAACCTTGGGATTAGTACTTTTGTTTGTTCTTTCAAACTGGTTGGTTTGTGTACTCTTTGAGGGTAAGGGTAAGCTGAAGCATATATACATAGCAACCTGTTACTCGATTATTCCTCTCATAATTCAAAGTATCGCTTATGACATTTTGTCAAATGTTTTGACACTTGATGAAGGCAGCTTTATAACAATACTTAATTATGTATGTATTCTTTTAACTGCGGTTTATCTTGTAATGGCGCTCATAAATATTCAAGAATTCACCTTTGGTAAGTTCTTCTTAACTACCATAGTGACATTACTTGCAATGATATTGGTTATTTTCTTACTGTTCTTATTATTCATACTTCTCCAACAGACAGTTGAATTTATTAAGACAGTCTCGACCGAATTATTCTATCGATAAAGAAAGGAGAAACAATGAAAAGTATTATTTTAAAACTCATTAGCGTTGTTATTTGTTTCGCCTCTCTTTTATCCTTCGTTTCGTGTAGTGATGATACTGCAAAGATAGATGTCAAAGCTAAACTCTTAAACGAAACACTTTCAAGTGGCGAATTTATAGAAAATGACAATTTCAAGCTTTGTTGGAATGATGAATATGCTTCTCCTGTCTTAGTTGATAAGAAAACAGGGGAGGAATGGTCTGCAATTCCGCAGGAGTTGACTTCTCTTACAGAAGAAGAGCTTGAAGCTAAATACAGCAAAATGGAAATCAAACGACTTAAAAACAATTCCCTTGTTCCTTTAAATGTTTATTTCCCTGAGGATGATGGCTCAATAAACTCCTTGAGTGCATACCTAAAGTCAGTAAACGATGACAATTACTCAGTAAAAATTGAAGGAAACGCTATTAAAACGCAGTATTATTTTGAAGAACTCGATGTTCTTGTTCCTCTTGATTATATTCTTACTGATGATGGCGTTAGAATGTCGGTTGATACATCGAACCTTTTTGAAAACGATATTCAAGTTACTAAGGTTGAAATATCGCCCTTCTTCTGTTCTGTAAAGAACGGAACAAAGGATAGCTATCTTTTCTATCCTTCAGGTTCAGGAGCTATCGTTAATACTGATAATGCCGATGTTCAATCTTCATCATATACCGCTTCTGTTTACGGTGATGATGTTACTAAAACAGTATCAGTAAAGCTTACTAATACTAAAAACATTTATCTCCCTGTATTTGGTGTAAAAAATGGCGAAACCGCACTTTGCGGAATTATTTCCGAAGGTGCAGAATTTGCAGATTTGAAAATCCAAACCAACGATAAGTTGACAGGATATTCTTACATTTCAACACTATTTAATATCAGAGGCTCAAATGTTAGTAGTATAAAAACAAATAATATTTCAGCCGATGTTGACATTTATACAGACGATAAAGTAGAAAATGCAGTATTATCTGTTGATTACACTTTGCTTTACGATGATGAAGCTAATTACGTGGGTATGGCAAAGTATTATCAAGAAAAGCTTTTCGGGGATAATAACCCGACAGCTGATTTAAAAGAAGATGCTTTCTCGATTAAGTTTATAGGCGGTGTTATGGAGCAACAAAATTTCTTGGGCTTCCCTTACAAATCTCTTTATGCTGCTACAACTTTTAATCAGGCAAAAACCATTCTTACCGAGTTATCAGAAACAGGTGTTACTCCTAACGTACAGTTCCAAGGCTTTGGTACAACCGGTCTTGATGTCGGAAGTCCTGCCGGCGGTATTGATTACGGTTCTGATTTCGGAAGTATTGATGATTTTGAAGCTTTAACTTCTTATTGCGATAAAAATGGTATTGACAGCTATATGAACTTTGACCTCTTGTATTTCACAAGTGGCGGAAGTGGTGTTTCATCACTTTTTAATGCAGCACAGGCTGCAAATGGTCAAACGGTTTATCGTTATAATATGTCTAAAACAGTTCAATCAGTCGAAAACAGTGAATATGCACCCTACAAGATTGTTGACCGTGCTTCGCTTAAAGAGCTTTCAAATGAACTTTTGGAAAATGTTGATGACCTCAAGCTTTCAGGTATCAGCTTTTCGACACTGAGCGATACCGCTTATTCTGATTATTCTGCAAATGAATATTATCTCAGGAAAAATTATGGCAAGGATGCTAATGAAATATATTCAAAATTTGCTAAAAAGGTGGGCAAGGTTGCTGCTAACGGTACCAACGCTTATGCCGCAAATATAGTTGATTGTATTTTTGAAACACCTTCTAATTCTTCCGAACAAGATTTGTTTGATTATGATGTTCCTTTTTACCAAATCGTATTTAAAGGAAAGGTTGAAATCACCAGTGAATCAGTTAATCACGGCGAATCTGTGATTAAAAAACAACTTTTAGCTTTGGAAACAGGTGCTTCACAGTTATACACTATTTATAATACATATGACAGTTGTATAACATATTCACCCTTTAAGGACCTTTATGGTGCTGTTTACAAAGATAATAAAGCTGACATTTTCGAAACTTCAGAAAAATATTCTGAGTATTATGAAAAGGTGAGTGGTCAAACAATTACCGCTCACGAAGTCTTGACTAAAGAAGTTCGCCACACAGTATTTTCAAACGGAACTGAAATTTATGTAAATTATTCTGATTTTGATTATAGTTTGACTGATGGCACTGTAATTCCCAAGATGAGTTATATAATTAAATGAGAGGAGGAACAAATATGCTAACAAAACGTAAAAAGAAGTCAAAAGGCGTCGAAGCTTTAAAAAGTAAATACGGTAGAATGTTTGTTCTTCCTTGGGAAATAGGCTTGATATTATTTTTCATTATCCCGCTTATAACTTCGATTATTTATTCTTTTTCGACTGTAACACTTTCGGCAACGGGTGTTGAAAGAAGTTGGGTTGGTTTAAAATGGTATGACCAAATTTTAAATAAAGACCCTGATTATTTAAATGATTTATTTGATGCTATTAAGAATTTTGCAATAAGTCTTCCTATTATTATGGCACTTAGTCTTATTCTTGCAATAATTCTTAATCAGCCGTTTAGAGGCAGAATTGTTGCTCGTGCGATTTTCTTCTTGCCCGTAATCATTGCAACCGGTGTTGTAATTGAGATTATGACATCTGAGCTTACAGGTATCAGCCTTTTCACAGCAGGAAGTGCGGAAGCTGCCGAAAATTCGGCTGCTTCCGGAGGGACTATGATTGACTTTAATGAAATTTTAGGCAATCTTGGACTTCCTGAAGAATTGATGACTGTGCTTGCCGGTTATATCGGGGATATATTCAATCTTCTATGGCAATGCGGTATTCAAATAGTTCTCTTTATCGCAGGACTTCAAACAATTCCCGATCAGCTTTATGAGGTATCAAAGGTTGAGGGTGCTTCCAAGTGGGAAGAATTTTGGTTTATTACCATTCCGATGTTAGGGCAAACAATTTTACTTGTAATGGTTTATACAATGATTGATATTCTTACTCGTAAAGAAGGTCTTATGGCAAAAGCGTTCTCGCTTATGGCCGACATAACCTATGATTTATCTTCGGCAATGGTATGGTTCTATTTCTTAATCGTGGCTGTTATAATGTCAGTTGTCATTTTTGCTTATAACAAGCTCTGCATTAAGCGTTGGTCTTAAAGGAGGGTGCAAAAATGAATGATTTAAGAAGAGAGCGTAAGCTCATAGCTATCAAAAAACGAGCTATTAAATTAGTCGCTTCTATTGCAAGATGGGTATTCCTTATTGCTATTGCTTACATACTTTTGTATCCGTTACTTTATATGCTTTCAGCTTCCTTCAGGCTGCCGACAGATTTCTATGATTCAACTGTTGTTTGGGTTAATAAAAATTTTTCTTTGGACAATATTACAGTTGCTTGGAATACGCTGAAATATCTTGAGACATTTTGGGTAACCTTTAAGGTTGAAATTGTGAGTGCTCTGATAGAGGTTGTAACCTGCGCTATCACAGCTTACGGTCTGGCAAGATTTGATTTTAAAGAAAAGAAAATACTTATTGGTATTTTGATGCTCACAATTCTTATACCCACCCAACTCATTATGATACCTCTTATGATGAGTATGAAGTATTTAGATGTTTTCGGAATTTTAGGATTCATAAGCGAGCTTGTTGGATTTGAACTGCGTCCTAATCTTTTGGATACACCATTTGCTTTCTATTTGCCGAGTTTATTTGGTGTGGGACTTAAAGCCGGCTTGTTTATATTTATGTATATTCAATTCTTCAAGGGACTTCCAAAAGAGCTTGAAGAAGCGGCTTCTATCGATGGTGCCGGTCCGATTAAGACATTCACAACTATTGTTGTTCCGTCATCCGGTGTTATCTTCTTGACTGTTACTATTTTCAGTGTGATTTGGCATTGGAACGATACATATTTAGCAACATTGTTCTTGAATACTGAATCTCCGCTTGCTGTTAGTCTTTCACGTATTTTTGAATCACTTGGCAGTCATGGTGTTAGTAAATACTCTCTTGAAGTTAATGGCTATGCGATGGCGGCGTGTCTGCTCTTTGTTTTACCTATGCTTATTATGTATTGTATTTTGCAAAAGTGGTTCATTAAGAGTATTGACCGAATCGGCATTGTTGGTTAATTGTAAAATTTCATATTTAATATGATATTTATAAATGAAAGGAAAAGTGATTTTTATGAGAAAAATCAAAAGAAGCATTACTTTGGTATTAGCCTTCGTATTGGCTATTACCGCTTCATTATCCATGGCAAGCTGCAAGGGTGGCAGCAGTAGTGCTACTGGCGCAGGAAAGACTGCAGCTGATATTTTGGCTGCAATCCCTGATGACGTCAAGGGTACTACCATTAAGTTCCTTAACTGGTATGATCCTTATGAGCGTGATGAAGGTGTAGTTATCGATGAATTTGAAAAGGCTACAGGATGTAAGGTAGAAATTATTTATAAAGCTTATGGCGAAGAATATAATTCTTATTTAGCATCAGCTGTTGCAACTGGTACTGCTCCTGATGTTTTCAGAATTAAAGAACCCGACCCCGATATGCTCAAAATGTGCGAGCCTATCACAAAAACAGAGTT
>JAZNWW010000029.1:0-13032 GCA_045593535.1 Acutalibacteraceae bacterium | reverse complement strand
TTTTTGGCACCTACTAACTCCTTATAAAAGCTGTTGAGGTGCAATACACCAATGATGTTGTCGGGTGTGTCCTCATAAACCGGAAGTCTTGAAAAGATGGATTCATCAATTTTCTTTATGTTTACTTCGTATGGGTCTCTTATATCGATAGCTTCCATATCAACACGAGGAGTAATGATTTCATAAGCCAAAACCTCATCAAAATCGAGTGCATTTTGAAGCAGGTCACACTGTTCCTCATCGAGTACGCCCTCATCCTCAACGATATCGATAATATTTTCGAAATCATCCTCCGATACAGAATCGCTGTCGGAAATATTCTTTTCCCAAAGCTTTGAGACAATACCGACAAAGGCATCAATAACTACAGTTATCGGCTTTAAAATAACCGATAAAGCATATATCGGAACAGCTATGGCAGTACAAAACTGTTCTGCCATTTGTTTTGCTAAAACCTTAGGTATTATTTCGCCAAATGTGAGTACAATCAAGGTCATTGCAACAGTTGCAACAACGCTCGGAAGCGAAAGGTTCATCACAATTAAAGTAGCAATAGCAGAGGAAGCGGTATTAGCAAGGTTATTACCAATTAAAATCGCACCCAAAGTACTGTTATAATTATCGGCAATTTTGATAGCAAGCATCAATGAAATACTGTCCTTTTCTTGCCTTTTAGCTTTGAGCCTTACGGTGTTAACACTTGCAAATGCTATTTCTGTTGCCGAGAAAAACGCCGAAAGCAAAACCAAAATTATAATCGCTATATAACTGAAGGTATCAGACATTGTCGCTACCTCCCTTGTCATATTCATCATAAATCTCGCCGACTAATTCCTCAATAATATCCTCGACAGTTACAATGCCGACTATTTTCGAGTCTTCGCCTCTGACAATAGCAAGATTTCTTCTGTGATTACTCATTGCGGTCAAGACTTCATCAATCGGCTCAAAATAATCTACATAATAAGGATAATCGATTACACCCGCCAAAATAACCGTTCTGTTTTTTTGTTTGGCATAAGCTTTCAAGAATTTTCTAATCTGCAAAATTCCTTTAAGGTTACCGTTTCTGTCAACTACAGGAAGGCGGGAGTGAATTGAATTTTTGACAATTTCCAATATTTCGTGGGTTTTTAGTGCGTTTGAAATCTTTTCTACCTTTTCCCACTCAACCATAATTTCTCCGACCTTTAAGTTAGAGAATTTTAAGGCGGATTTTACAAGCTCACCCGTATCTGCATCAAAACCATCTTCCTCTGAAATATTTTCGACAATATCCGTAAGCTCATCCTCGGTCATTGTGACCTGGTTTTCGGTATGCTTTCTAAAGGGCTTTGAAACAAGGTTTGACAAAGCGGTGAAAAATAGCGAAAAGGGCTTTAAAAGCTTCATTAGCAAAAGAAGTGAGCCCGAAACCGTTTGAGCAAACTTTTCATTACAGGAGTGAGCAAACCTTTTGGGCAACATTTCGCCAAAAATAAAAATAACAACAGTAGTCACAACAGTAGTCACAGGAAGATATTCTGCTCCCCAAAGACCTGTTGCAATAACGGTTGCTAACGTTGCGCAACCAATATTCACAATGTTATTGCCAATAAGCAATACCGACAAAGCCTCATCGAAGTTGTCGAGAATTTTAAGCACACGCTTTGCGCTTTTCTCACCTCGAGATGCTTTGCTCATCATATGAATACGGTTGACTGATGCTAATGAAATTTCGGTACCTGAAAAATAGGCGCTTAAAAAAACGAGTATTCCTAACAGTATAATACTCCCGGGACCTGCGTCCACAAAACCATCTCCTAAATAAAATATTTTAGTAAACACATAATACTACAAAAACCTCTAAATGTCAAATATACTTCAAATTCTGTAAAGAATATTGAAAAAAAAGATTTTATTTGTTATACTAAAGTTCATAAATAACAAATTAAAAGGGCGGTGTGAAGTATAGATATTTTATCAACTGAAGCTATTCTCAGCAAATTAGAAAATCCCGATGATTTTTGCATTGAAATTTTTGATGAAATACCCTCTACCAACACCTATTTAAAAGAGGTTGCAAAAAAAGGCTTCAAAAAAAATACCATTGTGGTTGCAAAATCTCAAAGCAATGGCAAGGGCAGACAAAACCGAAGGTTTTTCTCGCCCAATAACACAGGAATTTATATGAGTATTCTATCAAAGCCATCACTTGTAGCCTCGCAAAGTGTTTTGATTACCGCCGCTGCAGGAGTGGCTGTCAGCGAAGCTATCGAGACTGTTTGCAACAAAAGTCCTGAAATCAAATGGGTCAATGATTTAATGCTTGATAATAAAAAAATCTGTGGTATTTTGTGTGAGGGAGCAATCAACACCAAAAGCGGTATCTTGGACTATACCGTTTTGGGAATAGGAATAAACCTATACAAACCCGAAAATAATTTTGATGAAGAAATAAAAGATATTGCAGGCTATGTGACAGAAACCGAAACACAAGGACTTAAAAATCGGTTGATTTCGGAAATAATAAATCGCTATTTTTATTACACAAACAATCTCGAAAGCAAAGAGTTTTTAGATAAATACAAAAAGCTTTCTTGTGTATTGGGAAAAGAAATAACCGTAATAAAGCAAAATAACAAAAAAGCATTAGCTTTGGATATTGATGATGCTTGCAGATTAAAAGTAAAATATCCCGATGGAAAAACCGAATACCTTTCTTCAGGCGAAATAAGTATTAAACTTTAAAGGAGAATTTTATGTTTAACTACCAAAAAATCACAAACGACATCTATTATATCGGCGCTTCTGACCGCAGAAATCCTATATTTGAAGGAATCTATCCGATACATCACGGTATGTCCTACAACTCATATTTTGTTGATGGTGATGAAACTCTCGTGCTTGACACAGTTGACAAGTCGGTTTTTGAAACCTATTTCCAAAATATCGAGGAGCTGCTAAAGGGCAGACCGCTTGACTATTTAATTATAAATCATATGGAGCCTGACCATAGTGCGATGCTTCATCTTCTTTTACAAAAATATCCCGAGGTAAAAATTATTTGCTCCTCTAAAGCAAAAGACCTTGTCGCTCAATTTTGCAGCAACTCAAATCCCGATAACTTCATAACCGTTACCGAAGGACAGACAATGCAAATCGGCTCTCACTCCTACACCTTTGTTATGGCGCCTATGGTTCATTGGCCTGAGGTTATGCTTACCTATGACACTACCGAAAAAATTCTTTATTCAGCAGATGCTTTTGGCACATTTGGAGCACTTTCGGGAAACATTTTTTACGATGAAATTTCTCTTACAGAAACTGACATCAGCGAATACAGACGTTACTACTCAAACATTGTCGGAAAATACGGTATTCAAGTAAAAACGCTTCTGAAAAAAGCCGAAAATTTAGAAATCAAAATGGTTTTACCACTTCACGGTTATCTTTTCAGAGGCTCTGTTAAAAAGATTATAAGCCTATACGCAAAATGGGCAAACTATACTGCAGAAGATAATGCGGTTTTAATAGCCTATGCTTCAATTTACGGTAATACCGCAAATGCTGCCGATATTTTAGCAACCGAGCTTTCAAACCTTGGCTTAAAGGTTAAAATGTATGACCTGTCAGTTACTCATTTTTCTTATGTCATCAGTGAGATTTTCCGATGCTCTCATATAGTTTTGGCGGCTCCCACTTATAATGGCTCCATCTTTACCAAAATGGAAACTCTGCTTTGTGAAATCAAAAATCACAACATCCAGAACAGAACCTTTGCTTGTGTTGAAAATGGTTCTTGGGGTCCTCTTTCGGCGAAAATTATGAAAGAGACAATATCTTCACTTAAAAACGTTAATATATTGGAAAACAGTGTTACAATTAAATCATCTGTAAAGGATTCTACACGTGAAAATATCCTAACACTCGCAAAGGAAATTTTCTCAAGTTTAGAGCAAAACAAAAATCCGAACATCGAGCCTTCGGCTATCTTCAAATTAAGCTATGGACTATTTGTTTTGTCGGCTAACGATGGTGAAAAGGACAACGGTTGCATCGTGAACACTGTGACACAGGTCACCGACACACCAAAAAGAATTACTGTCACCGTTAACAACGCAAATCTTACCCACGATATGATTTTGAAAAGCGGAAAATTCAATGTAAGTGTCTTGAGCTGTGATACTCCTTTCGAGATTTTTGAAAAATTTGGTTTTGTTTCGGGCAAGCAAAAGGATAAATTTGCCGATATCAGCGATAAAGCAGTCGCCGACAACGGAATTTTATATCTTACAAAGTATGCAAATGCCTTAATTTCGGCAGAGGTTATATCTTCAAGAGATTTAGGAACACATACCGAATTTTTAGCCGAAGTCACAGAGGGTAAAATTTTATCCGATACTCCTTCTATGACATATCAGTATTATTTTGACAATGTAAAGCCGAAACCCCAAAAAAAGAAAAAAGGCTATGTTTGCAAAATTTGCGGATATGTTTACGAGGGTGAAACACTTCCCAAAGACTTTGTTTGTCCTTTATGCAAGCACCCTGCCAGTGACTTTGAGCCTATTGAATAGTTTTTAAAAGCCTTCACACGAAGGCTTTTTTCTTTTATTTACTCTTGAAAAATATACCCCTGTGGGGTATAATGCTTTTGTAGGGAGGTAAAAAGCATGAAAAACGAAATATATATAATAGGCGGTATGTCCTGTGCTGCTTGCAGTGCAGCTGTTACAAGAGTTGTATCAAAGCTTGAAGGCGTGGATAAATGCGAGGTCAATCTCCTGACTAAAAAAATGGATGTCAGCTTTGATGAAACAAAGGTTTCGTCTGCCGATTTTTTCCGTGTTGTAGAAAAAGCGGGATTTACGATAGAAATTGAAAAACAAACAGTAGAAAATACCAAAAATAAAGATAAAAAAGAAAAAGGTGACTCCCCTGTTCCGATTATGATTTCAGCTTGTTTCAGTCTTGTTTTGCTGTATATTTCTATGGGACAAATGCTGTTTGAAAATTTGCCGCTCCCACAATTTTTGGACCTCCAAAAAGAGCCATATAATTTTGCCTTAACACAGCTGATTCTCTGCCTTCCGGCTCTTTATGTCGGAAGAAGCTTTTTTACAAACGGATTTAAGAAGCTTTTTAAATTAAAGCCGAATATGGACTCTTTAGTAGCTCTCGGTGCGACAGCTTCGCTTATTTACAGTATTGTAATGACCTACACAATAAGTCACAATCCGCACGCTGTGCATAACCTCTATTTCGAGTCGGTGGCGGTAGTAATCACACTCGTAAAATTAGGTAAATTTTTCGAAAGCAGAAGTCGCAAAAAAACTACCGAGCAGATAGAAAAACTATTGGAACTGACTCCCAATACCGCAATAATTTTAAAAGATAATAAGGAATACGAGATACCAACCGGCGAGCTTAAAATCGGCGATATAATAGTTATAAAGCCGGGCGAAAAGGTACCAAGTGATGCTGTAGTTAAAGAGGGCTTTTCAGCAGTTGATGAATCTATGCTCACGGGAGAGAGCCTACCCGTTGATAAAACGGTAGGTGATAATATTGTGGGCGGCAGTATAAACACAAACGGTCTTTTATATGCTGCTGTTACAAAAACCGGTGAGGATACCACCGTTTCGCAGATTATAAAATTTGTTGAGGATGCAAGCAGTAAAAAAGCGCCGATTTCAAAAACCGCCGACAAGGTAGCCGGTATATTTGTCCCCGCAGTTATAGTAATTGCAATCATTTCATTTATAACTTGGATTTTAGTATCAAAGGACCTTGCCTTTTCACTTAAAATTTTCACAAGTGTTTTGGTGGTCGCCTGCCCTTGCGCTTTAGGTCTTGCGACACCTTGCGCCATTATGGTAGGTACGGGTCTTGGCGCTAAAAACGGAATTTTAATCAGAAACGGTGAGGTGCTCGAAACCACACACAAAGCAAAAGCTATTGTTTTCGATAAAACCGGCACCTTAACCGAGGGTAAAATGAGAGTAAATGAAATTTTCGGAAGTGACAAAACCCTTTTATATGCTGCAGTCGCAGAAAGCGGCTCTGCACACCCTATCTCAAAAGCTATTTTAGAAAAAGCCAAAGAGGAAAACCTTGCAACCGATTTGAAGGTCGAAAATTTTACTAATATTTCAGGTAAAGGTATTTCCTGTACAGTTGATAACAAGGTTTTGCTGGTGGGCAAAAAAGCTCTTTTAGAAGAAAACGGTATAGCACTTAAAGGGTTTGCAGAAATTGCAGAAAACGAGGCTGAAAAAGGGAAAACCCTTGTTTTTGTAGGACTTGACAATGAAATTTTAGGTCTTATCACCATTTCTGATACCTTAAAGCCTACTGCAAAAGATACAATTAAGAAACTAAAAAATATGGGATTTTACACCGTATTGCTTTCGGGCGATAATAAGTCTTGCGCCGAATTTATCGGAAATGAGCTATCGGTGGATAAGGTTTATTCCGAGGTTTTACCCAATGAAAAAGCCGAAATAATAAAAGAAATAAAAAATAAGAAAGGCTCTGCCTTGATGGTGGGCGATGGCATAAACGATGCAGTAGCTTTAACCCAAGCCGATATAGGAATAGCGATAGGCAGTGGCAGCGATATTGCTATAGAATCGGCTGACATTGTTCTTATGAAAAATGAGCCTTCAGATGTTGCAAAAGCCATAAACCTATCCCACAAAACAATCCTCAATATTAAACAAAATCTATTTTGGGCGTTTTGCTATAACACAGTTTGCATACCTATAGCCGCAGGTGTTCTGTATTCAACATTTGGACTTCTTTTAAGTCCAATGCTCGCAGGTCTTGCAATGTCGTTAAGCTCCGTTTTTGTGGTGGGAAATGCATTGAGACTTCGAGGTAAAAAGCTATGAAAGACTGTTGTAACAACAAAACAAAGCACAGAGACATAACTGAATTTAAAGCCCTCGAAAACCGTCTGAACAGAATTGAAGGACAGATACGAGGTATAAAAAATATGCTCTCAAACGATGCATATTGCACCGATATTTTAATGCAGGTCTCTGCAGTAAAATCCGCCCTTGATTCTTTTGGCAAGGTACTGCTTTCAAATCACATCAACACCTGTGTCAAAGAGGACATCAAAAACGGAAACGATGAGGTTATCGATGAATTGGTCGAGACTATAAACAAAATGATGAAATAATTTACAAAGGAGAATAAATATGGAATACAAAATCAAGGTTGAAGGTATGCACTGCGAAAAGTGCGTGGAAAGAATAGAAAATGCACTAAAGGAGACAGGAATTGACTTCTCAATTTCCCTTTCCGACAAAGTGGTTACTGTCAACGGATGTGAGCATTGCCTGAACACCGCAATACAAGAGCTCGAAGATTTAGGCTTTGAAGCGAAGGTATAATTAAAAATATAACTCACCAGCGCCAACTATTTTGGTTGTCGCTGGTGAGTTTTTAGAAAAAATTTAGAGTAATTAGGTTTCAAATGAAATATTTTATCTATGAGTTTGAACTTTCATAAATCAATCGGTTATTATCCTATCTATTTCTACTTTCTTTTTTATATAAACAACTTTTTCTTTATGAAGTTCTAAAATTCTAATAATTTCCTTCATATTAGTGTTTTGAAACGTATTAGTCCATTTCAAAAGGTTGCAAACGGATTTTAATGTCTCTTTTTTACCTTTTTCAAGACCTACTCTTCTTTTTATGAATCTCTTAATTATACGAAAACTATATATCCGTTTTGGAATGTCCAACACATAAATCACATCAGCATTTTCAAAACTTTTCTGCACCCAAGCATAATAAACACCCTCTATAATCCAATTGGGTTGTTGCAATATATCATTCAACATTTGGTTACGCTTTTCTATAGGCGTTTTGACTCCGTATGAATTTTGACTATTATCCCATTGAATATCATCTAAATCAAAACTCGGTATATTATATTTTTTAGATAGTTTTTTTGCTAAATATGTTTTACCAGAACCACTGCAACCGATTATTCGGATTTTCATTTATTATTCTCCTTTGCAGTGTTGATAGAGGCGATGAGCATTGCACGAAGGCTTACACAAGCGGAATCTAACAATTTATAATCATTTTCTGTTATGTGATTAGTTTTAAAAAGCAATTGCAACCAATATCCTGTTTCGTTCGCCTCTTTAAGTGCTATCTGTAATTTTGCAATAAAGTCTGCCTTGCCATGCGCGTACTGCGCTTCTCGAATATTTGCACCTATACTTGTACCGCTACGACCAATTTGGTTAGAAATTATATGTTCTTTATTTTCCTTCAAAAGTTTTACTAAATTTATAATAGATACCGCAAAATCCATTGACTGTACGGACAGTTTATCGTTACGCATTGTTAACACCTACTTTTAATTTTAATATATCATAAATGCAAAGTATTTTCAATGAGAAATGAAGCGTTGGCTTACGCCAACACGAAGCATTTAGCAAGGCTAAATATGAAGCGAAGCGCACTTATCGTTTCTTAATGTGCCGAAGGCACGCTTCATAGCGTTAGCGACTTCATTCTTCATGCACCGTTAGGTGCGCTTCATTCTGCCAAATAAAAATAGACTTGCCACAGCAAGTCTATTTTTATTTGGCAGGGGTAGAAGGACTCGAACCCTCACAAACGGTTTTGGAGACCGGTGTGCTACCATTGACACCATACCCCTATTTTGAAGTAATAAGTAAGAAGTAATAGTGAAGAAGTACATCATACATTGTTCACTATTCATCATTTACCATAACGCTTGTTTGGTGGAGCATCAGTTTCAGGTACTTAAAAACATTCCGGGGGAATGTTTTTAACCTGAATGTCCCTGTCGCAGAAAGCGAGTAGGATACGATGCTTGATGCGTGAACTGCAGGTTTTATCTGTCGCATTGACCTACAAAACTACAGTTAATCACTATGCTTGTTTGGTGGAGCATCAGGGACTCGAACCCCGGACCAACCGGTTATGAGCCGGTTGCTCTAACCAACTGAGCTAATGCTCCAAACAAGCAAAAATTATTATAGCATAAATTTAAAATTTGTCAATATAAAATTTTAATTTTTTTATTTTTCAAGGCTCGAGCGGGTTTTGGAATTGTCGGTATTCCTCTTTAAACGCTTTTAAAAATCTTCTGCTAATGTGAAGTTTTATTCCGTTTTTGAGCTGCACCTCATCACTGTTATAAGAAAACACCAAATTAAGATTTACAATATAAGCACGGTTTATTTTGACAAAATAAGCTTTCGGCAAAACCTCATAAACTCTTGCCATTGTTTTATTGCAGTCAAAGGCATATTTCTTTGTGTGGACGACCGAATGCTTATTATTTGCCTCTAAATAATATATTTCCCCTGTATTAAGACAGACCGTTTCTTCCCTGTTCTTAATCCAAATCGGATAGTCGTTTCCAAATTTGCAGAAAAAATCATCCAAAACAGCTTCAAATTCTTGCTCCCTAATCGGCGGCACTAAAAATCTGAAAGGATTTACAGAAAAGGCTTGGAATACAAAATCTGTGTTTTGACTTACGAAAATTATGCTCGAAAAATTATTGTTCTCACGGATTTTTTTAGCTGTTAAAAGTCCGTTATCTCCAACTAAAATATACCCTAAAAAAATAAGCGCATATCGAAGTTTTGAGCTCAATAGCTCCTCACCGCTTTTGTAGCAGTCAACCACTATGTCCAAACGGTGCTTTGCTGCATAATGATATATGCTGTTTTTAATCATTTTCTGCAACGACTCATCCTTATCGCATATCGCAATCCTCATTTTTACACTCTTAAACGAGAGCAAAACCTCATTTCGCTCCGAAAATACTACCTCTTGCTCCATTTTTATTGACACGCCTTTCCAAAATTGCTTTAATATTCGAAAAGGTTGTCCGGCTTTGCGGCTACAACTTTTTAGATGATGGACTCTTCCACAGTCCATCATCTTTTTTTATGCCTAAATTATACAATATTTGTTGTAAAATGTCAATAATTAACATTTATTTGTAATAAAAAATGTATTTTTTGGTTTTACTCCTATTTTTCGACCTTTTACTCCTTTTTTCGACATCTGCCGGATTTTGACTGATAAATTCCTTTGAGCAGAAAGGTTTACAATTTTTCATTTCATTTCTTTCTGCAATATGAAGGGAGGGAAGGAAAAATGTACAACTATCTACTCAAAGGGTTGATAAAGGAGTTGCGCCGGCAGGATATGACCGCATTTGAAATCATTTTTGAAGAATTTAAAGGGCTTATTTCTTTTTATGCCAAAAAGGTAAATAACGAAGATACCTTTGGCGAGCTATCTCTTTTTCTGCTCGAACTGCTTTACAGCATCGATTTATCCAAATTCAAAAGAGATAAAAGCGACACCTTAAAGCGTTATATTGCGGTCTCCATCAGAAACCGTTATATTGCTTTGTCAAAGCAATTTTTTGAAAAGGAGAAAAAAGAGCTTTCTTTTTTTGAAAAGGACTCCGACTATTACGGTTTTGAAGGTATGCTTGATATGCTTGATGCCTTAAAGCATTTAAGCATATCGCAACGAAACGTACTGATATATAAGTATGTTTATTCCTTGAGTGATTGTCAAATCGCCGAAATGCTTGGAATTACGAGGCAGGCTGTAAACCGACTTAAAAATCGTGGTCTAAAAGCTTTAAAGAACTATTTTTCAGAATAAAGAGGGAAGAAAATATGGAAATTCAAATTTTCAGAGTCAGAAGGTCTCCTTACGATTTAAAATCTCAAAAAGGAGCGTATTTTATGTTTGAAAACGCAGTCAAATCTGCAAAAAAGCACAAGTGCAATGTTTATGATAACGATAAAAATTGCTTGTTTTCTTATAACTCGCAAATGAAAGGAGTGAAAATATGAACTGTCCATATAAAGGTAAATTCAAAGTCACATCCCCACAAGGCTACAGAACCCTTAACGGAAAAAGAGAATATCACGATGGCCTTGATTTAGTCGGTCTCGACAGCAAAACAATCTACAGCACAGTATCGGGTGTAGTTGAAGTGGCTTCTTGGGAAAATTCCAAAAACAAAAAACAGGGCTTTGGACAATATGTGCGAATTAAAAAGAACAACTCAAGCGACAGATACTACTTTGGTCATTTATCTGAAATTTCTGTTAAAAAAGGACAAAAGGTAGAGTGCGGTGATGTTTTGGGAATTGAGGGCAATACCGGCTATTCAACGGGTTCTCATTGTCACTATTGCGTAAGAGGCAACTGCTTAAAATCACAGGTTCGGAATATCACTGACATAAGCGGTATTCCAAACAAAAAAGGAACATATAAAAGCGAAACAGAAGCTGTAAAAACAGACAAAACAATAACCGAGCTTGCAAACGAGGTTTTGAACGGAGTTTGGGGCAATGGAGCCGACAGAAAAAAGCGTTTAAGTGAAGCCGGCTATGATTACTCTAAAGTACAAGCCGAGGTCAACCGTATTGCCAAAAGCAAAAAAACCACCTCTGCCAAAAAAAGCGATACCGCTATCGCAAAGGAAGTAATAAAAGGGCTTTGGGGTAATGGAGCAAGTCGTAAAGCAAAGCTCACTGCTGCAGGCTACAACTATTCAAAAATACAAGAATTAGTTAACGAAATGTTAGGAGGAAAATAATTGAAACAAAATTTTAAATTATGGCTTAAAGCTGCTCTCATCAGAGCGGCTAAAACAATGGCACAAACCGCAGTAGCTTCTATCAGCTCGAATGTTGTGTTTTCAACAATCAATTGGTGCAGCGTTGCAAGCACAGTATTAGTGGCAGGGATTTTATCGATTTTAATGAGCATACAAGGACTTCCCGAGGTTGAAAACAAAAAATAACAACAATAAATCTAACCTCTGTCAAAGTATAGGTAAATATATGTAAAATTTAATGTAATTTATATTTGCAAATTTGTCACAATATGTTATACTATATTTGATATACAATATGTAGGAGGCTTTCTTAATGGAAAAATATGTACCCGTTGTAGTTATCAAAGAATTATCTGAAACAGATAAAATTTTAACTGCACTTAAAAACAACGGAATTAACACTGCGGAGATTACTTTCCGTACTGCTTGTGCTAAAGAGGCTATAGAGTATGCTGTAAAAAACTATCCTGAAATGTCAATAGGTGCAGGAACAGTTATAAATGCAAAGCAATGCGAAGATGCTTTAGAGGCCGGTGCACAGTTTATTGTGTCACCTGGACTTTCAGTTGATGTTGTAAAGATTTGTAATGAAAGAAATATCCCTTATTACCCCGGCTGTGTAACACCTACCGAGATTATGCAAGCGTTAGAGCTTGGCATTACTACAGTTAAATTCTTCCCTGCTAACATTTACGGCGGTCTCAAAGCTTTAAAGGCACTTTCCGCTCCCTTCCCGCAGGTGAAATTTATACCTACCGGTGGTGTTGACAGAAGCAATATAGATGAATTTTTAGCTTTTGATAAAATTGAAGCTATCGGCGGCAGCTTCTTTGTTAAAGAAGCGCTCGATAAAATGGAGGGTAAATAATATGGCAAAGGTTGTAACTTTTGGTGAGTTGATGCTCAGACTCGCTCCCAATGGATATTATAGATTTTTTCAAAACGACCAAATGCAAGCTACCTTTGGCGGTGGTGAAGCAAACGTTGCTGTATCACTTGCAAACTATGGAATAGACAGTACATACGTAACAAAGCTTCCTAAACACGCAATAGGACAGGCTGCGGTTGATTCACTTCGTTATTTTGGCGTAGATACCTCTAAAATCGTTAGAGGAGGAGAGAGAGTAGGTATCTACTATCTCGAAAAAGGCGCTTCACAAAGAGGTTCTGTCTGTATTTACGACCGCAAGTATTCATCTATTCAACAAGCAGATGTAAATGATTTTGACTGGGATAGTATTTTCGAGGGTGCCGACTGGTTCCACTTTACAGGTATTACTCCCGCTCTCGGTGAAAATTTGGTTGAAATCTGCAAAATGGCTTGTATAAAAGCTAAAGAAAAGGGAGTTAAAATCTCTTGCGACTTGAATTACAGAGGCAAGCTTTGGACAAGA
>JAZNWW010000028.1:0-2192 GCA_045593535.1 Acutalibacteraceae bacterium | reverse complement strand
GGTGGGGTTCTTTTTTATACAAAAATCCGCCTTCAAAAAAGAAGGCGGCAGCACAAAAACATAATTTAATTTTTGCAGGAACATTTTATATTACCTTTAATAATTTCTTTCCAATCGCCGATTACATCGTGAGTCCAGCAGTCATCGGCCCCGGCGGCTTCACGCATGGTAAGCGCGAGTATATAGGTAAGTTCCTCAACGGTTGCACCGGCATCGAGAGCACCCTTGAAATGTTTGAGCACACAGGGTTTGGAACGCGCTTTTATTGAAAGTGCAAAACAAATGAACTGATAGGTCTTTTCATCGATGCTTCTCTTCTGCTTATAGAGGGTGTCGATCTCATCAAGTTTTTCTGTGAATTCGGGGTAAAATTCTTCAAGCATTCTCATTTTCAGAAATCTCCTTTTTTATAATTTTTTCTATTTCTGCAGGATTAAGAACTTTTCCCGCGGAAACAACCTTTTTGTTTATAACGATTGCGGGCATAGTCATAACGCCGTAATTCATAATTTTTTCAAAATCGGTTATGTATTCGGGTTCTATGATAATCCCCATATTGTTTAAAGCTTCTTTTACATTTTCCAATTGTCTGTGGCAGGTTGCACAGCCTGCTCCGAGCACTTTGATGCTGTGGATTTCATAATTGTATTTTTTTTCCTGCGGCAATGGAACTGTTTTGTCTTTCTTTTTAATAAAATTAAATAATGCCATAGTAATACCTCCCGTTGTTTATATAATAAATGGCTGTATAAAGTTGAAAAAATAACCGACAAGGATAATGCCGGTTACGCAGACGGCAACAAATATGCCGAGCAATTTAGGTTTTACCGCCTTGCGGAGCATAATCATAGAAGGCAGAGAAAGGGTTGTGACACTCATCATGAAAGAAAGAACAACACCGAGCAATGCACCTTTGGCAAGCAGAGCTTCCGCAATGGGAATGGTGCCGAAAATATCTGCATACATCGGGACACCGGCAACGGTTGCCAAAATAACGCCGAAAGGATTGTTGCCGCCAAGCACCTTTACAATAATATTTTCGGGAATCCAGTTGTGAATAACAGCACCGATACCCACACCTACAAGAACGTATGGAGCAACTTTTTTTGCGGTGGAAACAACCTGTTCCCAAGCATATTTAATACGGTCTTTGAAATGCGGCTCTTCATGCTGAATATCAAGAGAACGACCATTGCGGATATATTCTTCAACTTGATTTTCAAGATGCAGTTTTTCGATAAATGTACCGCCGGCAACGGCAATCACAAGTCCTAAAACTACGTAAATAAGGGCGACCTTCCAACCGAAAATGCTCATAAGCAAAACAAGACTGCCGAGATCGACCATTGGGGAAGAAATAAGAAATGAGAATGTAACACCGAGAGGAAGCCCTGCACTTGTGAAGCCGATAAAAAGGGGAATTGACGAACAGGAGCAGAACGGCGTTACTGTACCAAGTAATGCAGCGATAATGTTTGCTCCTATGCCATGAAATCTGCCAAGTATTTTCTTGGTTCTTTCCGGAGGGAAGTAGCTTTGGATATACGATATAATCAAAATCAAAACGCCGAGCAGTACCATGATTTTGATTGTGTCGTAGATGAAAAATTGAATACTGCCGCCGATTCTGCTTGCGGTATCTATCCCGCAGGAATTCAGAATTGTTCCTATGAGTCGGTTAAGCCAACTCATTCCGAGGATTTCTGTTTGAAAGAAATTCCATGCAGTTTTTAGTGTTTCCATAAAAGTCTCCTTTCAAATATAAATATATTCAAATGTATCTATATATAAGCCTTAAAGGAAGCCGTGCGGAAAAGGATTTGTAATCCTTACTTTTCACAGCACGACTTGGTTTCACATTCGCAAGCTACGGGTGTAAGCTCTTTGAGGTATTCTTTTGCAATCTTTACTCCTTCTTCGGAAATGGAGTAATGCATCCATTTGCCTTCTTTTCTTCCAACAACTATTCCGGAATCACAGAGGATTTTCATGTGGTGGGACAAAGTCGGCTGGGTAACATTAAGTTCATCAAGAAGCTTGCATGCGCATTTTTCACCGTTTTTAAGCATATTCAATATGCGGATTCGGTTTTCGTCACAAAATGCTTTGAATACAAGTGCAGTTTTTCTTTCGTTCAAATAAACATCTCCTATAGATATTTGTCTATGTGTATTATATGCTGTTATATAGAT
>JAZNWW010000027.1:0-2368 GCA_045593535.1 Acutalibacteraceae bacterium | reverse complement strand
CTTAAAAAGCAAGTGAGTCCTTTCTCACTTGCTTTTTTGCTCTTAATCGGAAAATTCTGCTTCTTTTACATAGTCTATAAATGCTTTGAGGCTTTTTGATATCCATTTGTTTTTATGATAAATAAGCTGTTTCCAAATCTCTATGCTCATATCTTTTACATCAAGGTAGCAAAGCTCTCCTGACTCAATCATCGATTTTGTAACCGTTATCGGCGGCAACGGTGCGGGCAAATCAACCAAAATTGAGTGGATAAAGCCTGTTTTTGCCGAGGATGTACTCACATCAAAGGCTGTTGTCACAAATCTTGTGAGGCGAAATGCAAAAAACGGACTTGTGGAAATCACTATTGAGGCGTATAATCAAAATGGTGAGCTTGTACTTACTGATGTCACCGAAGCAATCGTAAAATGCAGAAAAAGTGAGTGAAAAATATGGATTTTCAAGAACTGATTACCGAGAGATACTCTGTAAGAAATTTTAAGAGTGAGCATTTACCGCAAGAGGTTATTGATAAAATTCTTGAGGCAGGGCACAAAGCACCGACCGGCTGTAATTATCAGCCACAGAGAATACTTGTGCTTAATACCGATGAATCGGTAGAGAAGCTTAAAGAATGTACCAAATGCCACTTTGGCGCTCCGACAGCAATGCTTGTTTGCAATAACAAGGAGGAAAGTTGGGTAAGGAAATACGATGGGGCATTGTCTTCTCCTGTGGATTCTGTGATTGTTGCTACTTATATAATGCTTGCGGCTCAGAATGAAGGAGTAGGGTGTTGTTGGGTAATGCACTTTGACCCTACCGCTATGCGTGAGACCTTTGATATTCCTGAAAATATCGAGCCGATGGCACTTCTTGTGATGGGGTATCCGGCAGAAAATGCAAAACCGCTTGACCTACATTTCAAGACTCGACCAATAGATGAGGTTGTCTTTTACGAAAAATTTTAGAATAACTCAAAATCAAATATACTAACAATGTCATTAAATTCCTTATTTTGTGTGTAATAGAAGGCATAGGCACAAAATATATTTAAATTCCTTGACATTTGTATTTTGCAATGATAATATATTATTAAAGGTATAAATAATTATTGGAGGTAATTTTAAATGAGTAAATTTTGTGGAAAATGCGGAGCAGAGCTTCCGGATGAAGCAATGTTTTGTAATGCTTGCGGTGAGAATTTTTCCGCAACACCCGAAGCTCCTGCGGCACCCGGAAACGACTTTATTAAAAAGGTTATGGAGTATAAGAAGTTTTTTATCCCCGGTGCAATCGCTTTAGGAGCTATTATTCTTATCATTGTACTTATTGTTGTATTTTCAAGCAGTCCTAAAGATGCTGTTAAAAACTATGTAAACGGTACTTTTAACGGTGATTATAGTGCTTTTGAAAAAATGCAACCCGAAGAATATTGGGAGTATATGGAAGAAGAGTGCGACACCGACAGACCTGATGAGAAAGACTTTGAGGATCTTTACGAAAGCACTCTTGAATCATTGGAAGAAGAGTATGGCAAGGATGTAAGCGTTTCTTACAAGGTTACAGACAAAGAAGAGCTTGATGAAGATGACCTCGATGATATTCGTGATGAATTGAAAGATATGTATGGTCTCACTAAAAAGAATATAACTGCTGCTTATGAGCTTGATGTTGAATTAACAATCGAAGGTGACGATGATGAAGAAACAAACGATGCCACCTTTAAAGTTTATAAATACAATGGCGATTGGTATGTATATGATGTAGAAGTAGATGACTAATTACTAAAGCTAAAACCCCGAGTTTTCACTCGGGGTTTGTTTTTGTACAGATTAGGAACGATTTTTCATACCTTGTTCGAATCCCCTTCACTATACGAAAAAAAATAAAACACCAACCCATAAAGGATTGATGTTTTATTTGCGAAAGAGTAACCAAACGGAGCAGAATCAAGGTAAGAGTAAGCAAAAGTAGTGTAGATGTGTGCCTATTCGTTAACACTATTGCAAAATCCAGGACGAATATTAATAAGCTTTTTCCCGAGCAGACCAACTGTTAATTTGGAGCCTACTGCAACACTATCAAAAATCCTTGATAGTCATTATACGTCTTATCTATCTGTTCAAGTTGCATCTGCTTGATAGACTTCATACTTTCATCCCCATAATTTTTTGGTTTCTAATTTATTATATCACAATTTGTCGTGTATTTCAATGATATATAGCTTATGCTATATGATATACGGCGTTGCCGTATGATATACTTGCCTGCGGCAAGCATGATATAATATCCGTTCCTCCATATGCCGAAGGCATATATCATCGCTCGCAGAGCGATATCATATCGAAGATATATCACCCGTTCCGACAGGAACGGATATCATTG
>JAZNWW010000026.1:0-2283 GCA_045593535.1 Acutalibacteraceae bacterium | reverse complement strand
GGTGAATAAATTTCTTTACCCAAGGGGCGGCAGCGAGAGCTATATGTTAAAGCTTTCAGAGGAGCTTAAATTGCAGGGGCACGAAGTTGAATATTTCGGTAAAGTCGGAGGCCAAGCGGTCTTAGGAAGACAACTCTAGGTTGCAACTCCTTGGCTCACAGAACGACATGGCTACGATCCGACTTGGTGAATAAATTTCTTTACCCAAGGGGCGGCAGCGAGAGCTATATGTTAAAGCTTTCAGAAGAGTTTAAATCACAAGGACACGAAGTTGAATATTTCGGTATGTACGACGCACAAAACACAGTGGGAAATTCTTTGGGACTTTACACAACCAATATGGATTTTCATTCAAAAGGTAAACATAGATTTCTCTATCCGTTTAAAATAATATACTCAATGGAAGCACATAAAAAAATCGGCAAAGTTTTAGATAACTTTAAGCCTGATATTGTTCATATGAATAACATCAATTTTCAACTTACTCCATCAATCATTTATGCGGTGAAAAAGAGAAATATCCCCCTTGTGCAAACTGTTCACGACTATCAGATGATTTGCCCTAATCATCTTTTATATAGCTTTAGTGAAGCAAAGCCTTGCGACAGATGTATAAAAGGCTCAAAATGGAATTGCCTTAAATACAATTGTATTCATAATTCCAAAGTCAAAAGCCTTTTAGGTGTAATCGAGGCAAAGTTGTATTCATTTTTGAAAACATACAAAAAGGTTGATTTATATATCTGTCCGAGCAGATTTTTGGAAAATAAGCTTGTTAGTAGCTCGGATATATATATTGGAAAGACATTTACAATACATAATTTTATTGAAAAGAATAATATTCCATCTAAAACAGATAGTGAAAATCCCTATATTGTTTTTGTTGGCAGACTTTCAAAGGAAAAAGGCGTTGAGCTTTTAGCAGATACCGCAAAGCTTTTGCCTGGGGTTAATTTTGTCGTAGCAGGAAGCGGTCCTGATGATGAATGTTTAAAGGATATTCCTAATGTTACCTTAAAGGGTTTTGTTGCAGGCAAAGCGCTTGCTGACTTAATGGCAAATGCAAAGCTTCTTATTGCTCCGTCAGTTTGTTATGAAAATAATCCTTTATCCATATTGGAGGCTCATTCTATGGGCGTTCCTGTGGTAACTATGAACCACGGCGGAATGGCAGAGCTTGTAGAAGACGGAAAAACGGGTGCGTTGGCATTTGCACCAACACCTGAATCGTTGGCTGAGGCAGTAAAAAAGTGTCTTAGTAATACAGAGTACTATGAAACACTTAAAGCAAACTGTGAAACTAAAGCCAAGAATATAATGGATGTCACAGAGTATTCTGGCATCTTAATAGATCAATATAATAACCTTATAGACAAGAGGTGAAGAAAGTGACAAAGCCGAGCATAAGCATCATTGTGCCTGTATATAATACCGAAAAATACCTTAAGAGATGTATGGATTCTATAATGAATCAGACTCTTAAAAATATAGAAATCATCATTGTTGATGACGGTTCAAAGAAAGAGTGTGCCGTGCTTTGCGATGAAATTTCAAAAACAGATTCACGAATTAAGGTTATTCATAAGGAAAACGGTGGTCTTGGGTTCGCAAGAAATACGGGGCTTGAAGCAGCAACGGGTGGATATATAGGCTTTGTCGATTCTGATGATTATATAGAGTTAACAATGTATGAAACCTTATACAATGCGGCAAAAAAATATAATGCCGACCTTTGTTTATCAGGAATTTGTTTTGTTGGCGGAAATATGTTTTCGGAGTCCGGTGGTGACACAAAAAAATCGTATTTCGAGGAAGAAACTGTGTTTGAAAAAGAAGATATAAAAAAACTTCTTTTGGGTGTTGTGGGTGCGTTGCCTCACGAGCCTGATGACAGTCGTTATGGCGCAAGTGTATGTAAAAATATATTTAAGACTTCGGTAATTCGTGAAAGAAAAATAGAATTTTTATCTGAGAGGAAAATACTGTCGGAAGATACATTGTTTATGGTGGACTTTATAAAAAATTCCCAAAGCGCAGTTGGTGTTCCGGGTAGTTACTACTGTTATTGCCGTAATGAAGCTTCTCTTTCAAAAGCATATAAGAAAGACCGCTTTGAGAAAAGCATCGTATTTTTAGATGAGCTTGAAAAACGAATAGCAGATACTATAGAAAAAGAAGAATATAAAATATATTTAGATAGATTGGTGCAAGGGTTTGGGAGAATTTTGTGTTCTCAGGAGATTATGCACGCAAGGGATGAAAAAATAAAGTTTTCTCATCTTA
>JAZNWW010000025.1:0-60889 GCA_045593535.1 Acutalibacteraceae bacterium | reverse complement strand
TCCACTACGTCTGCCAATTCCATCACACCGGCAAGTGTGAAACGACTTAATAATAATACCATATATTCTTGTTAAAATCAAGTCTTTTTTCAATTATTTTATTAAATAATTCTACTTTGTGAAAATTTTAACAAATTACTAATAATCATCTATTACTGAAATATTAAATATTGAGCCAATTCTACCAGGATAGGAATTCATAACTATACCATCAAATTCAACAAAAATATTATCACCTACAGAAAGCTCTGAATAAAGCTTGGTATCAAGGTTTTCTATCATCAAAATCAGAGGCTCTCCCTGTGTAAAACCTGTATTTTTACCATCTGTTACTGTAAGCTCAATTTCATCGGTGCGAATATTAGTGATTTCACCCTCAAAGACAGGATTATCTGTTTCAAGGTGATTTTCAATTTCTGTATTGTTATCTGAATTATCAGAAGTGATATTTATAGAAGCTATAATTAAAATTAAAAGAAACAAAACAATAGAAACAATAATTATAATCTTATGCTTCTTTTTCATTTAGCACCTCTTCCCTTCTCATAAAGAAAAAACGGCTCAAAGCCAAAAGCCGAGCCGTAAAATTTCCTTAAATTATGCGTTTGCTTTGTTAAAACGAGTAACTAACGCAGACTTCTTTCTTGCAGCATTGTTCTTGTGAATAATGCCTTTTGAAGCAGCTTGGTCAATTTTCTTAACAGCAGCAGCTACTGTAGCTTGCATATCATCAGCCTTTGCGTCAATAGCGGCATCAGCCTTCTTAACAGCAGTTTTTAAAGCAGAACGATAAGCCTTGTTATGTTCATAATTAGCTTTGCTAACCAAAACACGTTTTTTAGCAGATTTAATATTCGGCATCTTGACACCTCCCAACACCTTGTATCAAAATAAATCAATACATAATCTCACGTACAACTAATAATATCACAAAACATTTTAAATTGCAACACTTTTTTTAAATAATTTTTAAAATATTTTATCCGTTAAAAAATTCAAAAATTGCCTTTGCATTTTCTGTAGTTATACCTTTTGTAGTTGATAATTCCTCTATCGAGGCCGATTTAATTTTCTTAACCGAACCAAAAGATTTCAAAAGTATTTTCGCTTTCTTTTCACCGATACCCTTAACCTCCAAAAGCTCGGATTTTATCATTTTTTTACTACGCAGATTTTTATGATAAGAAATTGCAAATCTGTGTACTTCATCTTGAATATTTGTAACAAGTGTAAAGCATTTTTTATTTGCTTTAATAGAAATATCTCCACCCGTTGTCGCAATAGCACGAGTTCTGTGCTTTGTGTCCTTAACCATACCAAAAATTGGGATATTGAGCTTGTGCTTTTCTAAAACGGGCAAAACAGCGTTTATTTGACCTTTTGCACCATCCAAAAGAATTAAATCAGGTAAAGTGGCAAAACCCTCGTCTGCGCCATTTTCGTACTCTGTAAAGCGTCTGTCCAAAACCTCTGCCATTGAGCGATAGTCATCCTGTCCCAAAAAGCCTTTAATCTTGAAGCGTTTATACGCTTTTTTGTATGGTCTTGCATCCTTGAAAACAATCATACCTGCAACGTTTTCATCGCCAGCAGTATTGGAAATGTCATACGCTTCAATATATCTTGGGACAACTTGAAGTCCTAAAACAGTTGCCAATTCGTTTAAAGATGACATTTCTTTTCCGGTGCGTTCGGTTTTTTCGGATAGGTTTTCCGCAGCATTTTTAAGGCACATATTAAGAAGCTTTAACATCTCGCCCTGCTTTGGAATAAAAATTTCTACCCTATGATTTGATTTTTTTGAAAGCCAATCATTTATAGTAAAAAAACTTTCATCAGTATCAATCAATATTCTTGGTGGAATTTCAGTTTTTGACTGATAATACTGTGGCAGAAATTCAGAATAAAGTGTGCTTTTTTCGGTAAAGCCTTCAATAAAGTAGTTTTGTTTATCGCAAAGCTTATAGTTTCTGAAGGTGAAAATCTGCACACAGGCAGTCTCACCCAAAAATGCAGTTGCGATAATATCTTGAGATTTATAGCTGATAGAAACAACCTTTTGTTTGTCTTTGATTTTGGTGATTGCATTTATTCTGTCACGATATTTAGCTGCTGACTCAAATTGTAAATTTTCTGCCGCCTTTTCCATTTTTTCATTTAACACTTCGACAGATAATTTGTCGCTGTCACCGTTTTTAATAAACTCTCTTGCCGAGTCAATGCTTTCTAAATAATCCTCGTTTAAAATTTTACCTCGACAAGGAGCAGAACAAATACCGATATGATAATTAAGGCACGGTTTTGTCGGCTTTTCAAAGCTTCTTTTACAATCGGGAAGCTTAAAAATTTTTCTGACTTCATCAACAGTTTCTTTAACAATATAACCTGAATTATAAGGTCCGATAAATTCGTTTACCTTGTCAAGTACCTTTGCACTTTCTATTCTTGGCCATTTTTCCTTTGTAATTTTAATGTAAGAGTAGCCTTTATCATCCTTTAAGAGAATATTATATTTAGGTTGATTTTGCTTTATAAGTGAGTTTTCAAGAATTAAAGCTTCAAATTCACTGTCACACAAAATATACTCAAAATCATCAACACACGACACCATCCGCCTTACCTTTTCCGTGTGCTGATTTCCGCTTCCAAAATATTGTGTCACTCGGTTTTTAAGCGCCTTTGCTTTACCGATATATATAATTGTGCCACTTTTGTCCCGCATAATATATACACCGGGCTCCAAAGGCAATTTATTTGCTTTTTGCTTTAATACGTTTAATTTTTCACCATCAGCGTAAATGTTCAAAATATCACCATTATTTCTTTAGTTTTTGAAATTTAGGTTTCGCAAAATTATTATAACAAAATTCAATGCTAAAATCAATACGTGCTACTCTTGGGTAAAAACATTCTATTGCAAGATATAAATAATTATTGTATAATACAATTAGTTTTTTAAGAGGAGCTATTAAGATGAATCTTTCCGACCCTAATACACTCAAACACTTGCTTTCTAAACACGGATTTTCCTTCAAAAAAAGTCTTGGACAAAACTTTTTGATTGACAGTAGTGTTTGTCCTAATATGGCGAGTGCGGCCTGTGATAAATCAAGCGGTGTTTTAGAAATAGGACCCGGTGTGGGAGTTTTAACTGCCGAATTATCTAAAATGGCAAAACGTGTTGTTGCAATAGAGCTCGATGAAAGGCTTAAAAACATTTTACCGCAAACCCTTGCAGATTGCGATAACGTTGAGGTTATTTTCGGTGATGCAATGAAGCTTGATTTGAGAAAAATTATTGAGGAAAAATTCAGCGACTGTGAGAAGGTTTCTGTCTGTGCCAATCTGCCATACTATATCACTTCACCTATTGTGATGATGCTTCTTGAAAGCCGACTTCCGATAGACAGTATTACGGTTATGGTCCAAAAAGAAGCGGCAGAGCGACTTTGTGCAAAGGTTGGCACAAGGCAAGCGGGTGCTGTTACTGTTGCGGTGGAATACTATGCCGAAAGTGAAATTTTGTTCCAAGTCCCAAGGTCTTCATTTATGCCGGCACCCAATGTTGATTCTGCGGTTATAAAGCTAAATATCCATGACAAAGCTCCCATCGTATTAAATGATGAAAAATATTTCTTCAAGCTTGTAAAGGCTGCCTTTGCTCAAAGGCGAAAAACTTTTTTAAATACTGTATCAAATACAATGCAAATAGAAAAAGAGACTCTGAAATCCATTTTAGAAAAACTTGGTATTGAGACAACTATCAGAGGCGAACAGTTAAGTATCGAACAATTGGCCAAAATTTCTAATAATCTCAAATAAACAAACCCTCATCCTTTGATGAGGGTTTGTTTTTAAAAAATACAATACTCGCCTAAATGAAACGAATAAATAATCTTTTCTTTGACCTTTTTTCCGAAAATTTTTTCACAAGCAGTCGCATAGTGAGAAAGCTGTTCATCATATTTACTTTTAAGCTCCGAAATGTCATCAACCCTATCTGTCTTAAAATCAAGGATTACAAGGTCATTATTTTCAATAAAGCAAAGGTCAACCGCACCTTGTAGTATCACCTTTTGAGTCTTGAGCTCATCACTTATATCCTTATCAATAAATTCTGCATCAATTTCGGTTATAAAGCGCATTTCACGTTTTACTAAATCCGATTCAGAAATACGACAGAAAAGTTCACTTGCAAAAAATTGTTGTAAAGCCGCTGTGTCAATTGAGTTGTACTCAATTTCAGTTATGAATTTATATTCATAAAGTCGGGACAATTCTTCCTCGATATTATCAAATTTTGAAAAATCAAAGTATTCAATAACCTTATGCATTGCAGTACCCTTTTCGGCTAAAGTGAGTCCTCCCTTGGACATAAATGCAGGGCGTGAAGAAAATCGGTATTTGTCGTTATCATCCTTTCCAATAAGCCCTGTGACAGAGGTTTTTGCTTGAAGCTTTGACAACTCGGAATACTTGTAACGCTTATTGAAATTTTCTTTAATTTCAGCCACCTTTTTGCTATCAACTGAAATTGTTTCATCAGCTATTACGGGTACTATCTTGTCTATAACATCCTCGGCATTTATCTTTTTGAGTATATAGTCACAGTCTGCTCCTGAAAGTATAAAGCTGTGACCGCTTTCTCTTAAAATATTAGGTTTTTTGCTAAGAATAAGACTCAACAAAATCCAATAGAAGAAGGAACTGACAGAGCTTAATGCGATATCATCAATTTTACAGTCAGATGCTATAAGAATAGAATTTAGGTCAGAAATCTTATTATCAAGATTTGAAACCGTTCCTATAATAAACAGCTTGTCTTTGGCACGAGTCATCGCCACATACAAAAGGCGCAATTCCTCAGCAAATTTATCAGTATTGATTTTATCGAGTATTACTTCTTTCGATACCATATCAACAAGAGTTTTTTCCTCGTTATCAAAATATTTAAACCCGACACCATAATCAGTTAGAAAGAGAGCTTTATCACGTTTTTCCTGGTCATTGAATTTTTTATTTGAGGAAGCCAAAATACATACAGGAAATTCTAATCCTTTTGATGCGTGAATACTCATAATTCTGACCGCATTTCCGTCAGAAGAAGCGGTAGCGCCGCTCAAAGATTCTGAGTGCTCGGTGATAAATTCAACAAAGCTTGAAATACTCGCATTTATGTCCGAAGAGAAATTTTCCGCATAATGAACAAGTAAGAGTAAATTATTTCTGCGTTTTTCACCATCATTCATTGTTGAAACAATATCGAGATACCCGGTATCTGCAAGTAAAATTGAAATCAAACGAGGTAAAGAATTTGTAACAGATTTAAGTCTGAATTTTTCTAATTTCTTTATAGTGTCAATAGATTTCCTATCCCCTACACTTGCAAACTCGACAAGGCAAGAATATAGCGACCTTTTTGTTTTGCCGGCTCTCATATTTGCAATTTCTTCAGGTGTAAAGGCAAAAATTGGAGATAAGAGCACTGTCAAAAGTTCTACATCGGATTTTGGATTATCAACAACCTTTAACAAGCTTAAAAAGGTGATGATTTCAGTAGTCTCGGCAAATTCGTTTGTTTCGTATGTTACAGGGATTCCTCTGCGCTTAAATTCTGCTACATAGTAGGCAGAATTTTTTTTATGAGAACGTAAAAGTATTGCAAAATCCGAATATCGAGCCGGACGAAGTATCGGGTTGCCAGCCTTATCCTTAGTTGCTATTACATCACCTGACCCCATAACGTTTTCAATATAATCTGCAACACGAACCGCCTCTACTTCTGCGCTGGTTACATCGGGTACCTTTCCATCAATGATGTCGATTTCACAGGCAGGAGTATTTACAGCAGGAAATTTTGCTGTAGGGACTAACATTTCATCAGTATCATAGATTATTTCACCGGTATTTTCATTCATAAACATACCAAAGAAATAATTAACAAAGTCGCAAACTGAGGCAGAGCTTCGATAATTATTTTTCAAAATAATTTTTTGCGGAATATCGGTTTTTTCTTTTTCATAAGGAGCATAACTGTTTTTTCTTTTATTGAAGTTTGAAGGGTTGGCACCTCTGAAAGCATATATACTCTGCTTGATGTCTCCGACCATAAACAGTTTTTCCTCGTTGTTGGATAAAACTGTGAAGAGCTTGTCTTGCAAATCGTTAGTATCCTGGTATTCATCAACGAGTACCTCATCAAAATCGGATAAAAACTCTTCGTTTCGGTTACCGTTTTCATCACACAAAAGCGATAATGCTAAATGCTCTGTGTTATGGAAAGTAAAGGTATTGTTTTGTTTATACTCTTCGAAAAGCTTTTCATCAAATTCAATCAGGATTTCGGACAGTATTTTAACCGCAGGATAGACTGATTTAAAGGTGCTATCAATAGCGGTCTTGTCCGAAACAAAAAATTTCGAAAGTCGCTTTAAAATACTATCGGTATTTTTGATGAAAATATTTCTTGCCGCCGCAATTTCGGGTATTAAATGGTCGTTTTTATATTTTGTAACGGTCAATAACTGAAAATCTGATAAATACGAATAAACATCATCCCACTCCCCGTTTTCTAAAAGGTTTAAAAGCTGATGAAATTTATCATAATTACCCTTGAAAGTATCGTAATAGTGATTATAAATCTCCTCATTAACACTTAATAAATCGAAAGCATTGTCAAGTGCTTCAATATGTCTTTTCACAAATTTTGCAGAGGTAGAAATCACATAATCGTAGTATATATTTCCTCTATCAAATGTCCTATAATTTTCAGAAATCGAGGTAAACCACTTCTTAGGATATGGTAGTTGCCTTGAATAATCGAAAATGTCAAAAATAACTTCAAAGAATTTTTCGTGTGAATATTCGCAACCTAAAATATCTAAAAGATTTGTAAAATCGGGATTATTTTCATTTAATCTCGTTGTGAAAATTTTACTTAAAACCGTATAATCAATCGGCTTTAATGAATATTTGTCAGAAATTTTAAAATCAGGAGAAATTGAAAGCTTTTCAAAATTCTCACGCACCAAATTGATACAAAAAGAGTCAATCGTACAAATTTTGGCAGACGGCAAAAGATACTTTTGATAACGCAAATTCTCATCAAAGGGATTAGTTTTAATTTCCTCATCAAGTCTTTTTTCAATCCTTAGTCGCATTTCCTCTGCAGCAAGATTTGTAAAAGTCACAATAAGGAGTTTGTCTATTGATGTTTTAGAATCCTTGTCGGTGATTTTTTTTATTACTCTCTCAACCAAAACAGCGGTTTTTCCCGAGCCTGCCGCCGCAGAAACCAAAATATTGCCCTTAGCAGATATTGCAGCCGCTTGTTGTTCATTGGGTATGAAATTCATCAATAATCACCCGCCTTAAGCTTTTCTAAAATTTCATCATTACTAAATGATTTAGCCTTGTTATTACTCGGCTCGTTATAGTTGCAAACCGCTTTAAAATCGCAATATTTGCAGGCATCATCATCTCCTAAACCATCAGTTGGAGAAACCGAAATATCGCCATTTAAAATACGCTCGCCACAGTCAGTCATTTTCTTTTCAATGAGGTCAAAAATATAGGAAAATACCTCTTGAGGTACGAAAGAGGTTTGATTTTTATATATTTGTCCGGTTTTTTGGCTGACAGTAAATTTCGGTATATACTCACCTTGACCACAGTTTTCCATTGATTTTAATGTGTCAACATCATTAGTCAAAAGACCATTCATTGCAAGACCATTTTCTTTGATATCACGCTTTGCAGGCTGATATAAAATTCCCGCCGCATTGCTATCTGAAATACCGTTGCCTTTTGTTATAGCGTAAAGGTAAATTAGCATTTGAAGATTTAGACCAACCAAAATATCAGATAAATGGAATTTTTTACTGCCTGTCTTATAATCGATAATTCGAATTACTTCTCCGCATTTATCAACACGGTCAATACTACCTCGAAGCTGAATTTTACCTTTAGTCAGCGGAAATGTCACATTGATTTCGCCATCATTTGAGCCAATTTTAACCTCACACCCAATCGGAACAAAGTTACTTTGATTAAGCTCGTTTCTGATGTGTTTTGCCACATCTTTGAGAGAACGTGAAATCAACGACACTAAATATCGGCTCAAATTATTTTCTGTAGTACGGTAGCCCTGGACAGAATCAAGATAATTGTTTATATATTTATCAACAAGAATATCGGTTTCATCATCGGTAATAGCCTTTAAGTTTTCACCGTTTTCTACTAAAAATTTCTCCAAAACATAATGAACAATAAGTCCGTTTTGCAATACATCAAATTCTGCTTTTTGCGGTTTTTCAATACCGAGACCGTATCTGCAGAAATAATTAAAAGGACAATGATTAAAGGTATCAAATTTAGTTGCCGACATTGTGATATTGTTGCCATAAAGCTTCTGGGCGGTTGAAGGCGAAATTACCTTATTTGAATTTTTGTCAGCCGTTAAAACTGAATTAGTAAGCTCGTTATATCCTTCACTATCCAATGCCTCTTTTATGGCAAAAGCCGAGTCTTTATCGGAATTTAAAAGCTTACAAAAATTCGAAACTGCAGCTTTTACAGTTTGTGGGTAATAAATATAGCTTTCCTTATTGCTGGTCACATCGCTGATTTTAACAGATAATGACTCTTTAAGCTTTAAAATAAATGCTGAAGGCTGTAAATCTGCACCCGAAATTGATTTTAAGGCATAAGTTATATAAACCTTTTCTGTACTTGAACATAAATTGCTATAAACCAAGAAGTTTTCATCAATGGCAGCCGAAATAGAATTGTCAGAAATCGGAAGTTCCAATTCTATTACCCTTTTTCTTTCATTAACAGAGAGAATCCCGCTTGAAGAAACGGTTTTCGGGAATACGCCTTGATTAGCGCCAATAACAAATGTAACCTTTGGTGAAGAAGCTCTGATTCTGTCAGCAGAACCAAAGGAAACTTCATCTAAATGTTGTGGCACACTACCAACTGTTGTAGAAGTCACAGCCAATTTAAGAGCAGCGTAAAATTCATCAATAGTAATGCTTTTGCTTCCAAAACAGCTCACCAATGAATCCAAGACAGCAATATAATCATCAAAGGATTGTTCAATAAGAGTTTCGGAATAAAGAATTTCTTCTTCTTTGAATTTTTCACGTAATTTATTCAGTTTATCTGCAAAGTCATATTTTTCAAAAACCATAAATACAGCTTTTGCAATAGTGTATGCCGAACTACCGACATTTTCTTTAAAAAACAAAATCGGTTCAATTGCCTTTTTGCGTAAATTATTAAGTGAAGAAATCTCATTAGCAGAGGTTTCGGAAATTTTTTCTCTTACAAAGCCTTTGAGATTCATATCCCAATCTTTTTTCCATAAATTATGGTCAATGTTCCATAGATAAATATAGTTTTCAAGAGTTGTTATTTCTTCGTTATTTAGTGTTCCGAGACCTGTTTTATGGAAGCGCAAAATAGCATCACTCGAAAAATCAAGCGATGAAAACAAAGCTTCAACAGCAACGCTTAAAGGAAATGATGACAGCGGTAAACGATTATCGTAAAAGAGTGGCACATCATTTTTCTCACAAGCTGCCGCTATCGCCTCTTTATATGTATCAGCATCACGACAAATAACGACAAAATCCTTGTAACGATAGTTTTCTTTTAGAACAAGTTCTCTGATTCTCGATGCCACAAAATCTGCCTCATCAAAAATTGAAGGAAGCTTTGTTATCTCAACACTATCGCATTTTGAAGATTCGATATTTTCGCCCGACAGTAGTTTTTCAAGATTTTCTAAATCAATATTTTTATGTCTAATTTCACTATCTGATAGTGTGTGTTCCTCAAAATCTATATTGATAGACTTTGCAAGTGATTTTAAATTCTCAATGTTTTTATAGACGTTTGTGTAAATTCCGTATTTTGTATTTTTTAAAGGATTATAGGTAAAGGTTATATAAACATCATCGGCTTGGGAAAAAAGATGTTTTAAGACCTTGTATTGTTGACCGCTAAAATCCTTGAAGGAATCGATAAAAACCGTTTTACCGCTAAAATAGGCAACATTTTCAAGCATTAGGGATAATTTTGTGAGCTTATCGATTGGGTCAATGAATTTTTCCTTTAAAAAGTTATCATATTCCTCATAAATCAAGGCTATATCCAAAAGCTTGCTTTTTAAAGCGCCATCATTTAAGTTTTGAGCCTTTTCAGAAATGTCGTTATGTGTGATACCGTTAATTTTAAATTCACCGATGGTATCAAGCATTGTCTTTGCGAAATTTATAGATGAAGCATATTTTTTCCAAAGTCGCAAATTACCCTTGACATAATTTAAAGCTCTGTGCATAAAAATAATTTTTTGGGCATCATTTAAAACGTTTCCCGATATTCCCCCTGCACTTCTTCCAACTTCATCAAATAAGCGGTCAAAGCTCAAAACAGAAGTGTTAAGCATAGCTTTATCGCCAACTTTTTGCAGTACTGCTTTTTCGGCCTGAAATGAGGATTGTTCGGGAACTATCAAAACAGTAGATTTGCCGGCAACAACCAACTCATTGATTTTATTTAAAACAAAGTGAGTTTTACCTGTTGAAGGCAAACCATATATTAAGTGTAGCATAATATCACCCAAATTTAAAAATTCATAATATTATAATACTATAACTTCCGTGTTTTTTCAACAAAAAAAGCAGCCACCGAAGTGACTGCTTTATAACTTCTATTTAAGCGCCGAATTTTGCTACGTTGAGCTTAACACCGGGGCCCATTGTTGTTGCGATAACGCAAGATTTGATATACTGACCCTTTGTTGCAGCAGGCTTAGCCTTTACGATAGCGGACATAAGAGCATCAAAGTTTTCTTGAAGCTTCTCGGGTCCAAAGGAAACCTTACCGATAGGACAGTGGATGATGTTTGTTTTGTCAAGGCGGTATTCAATTTTACCTGCTTTTGCTTCGGTAACAGCCTTAGCAACATCAGGAGTAACTGTACCTGCCTTAGGTGTAGGCATAAGACCACGAGGACCTAAAACCTTACCAAGACGACCAACAACGCCCATCATATCAGGTGTTGCAATAACAACATCAAAATCTAACCAGTTTTCGTTCTGGATTTTTGCAACTAATTCTTCAGCACCTACATAATCGGAGCCTGCTTCCTCAGCTGCTTTTACGTTATCACCCTTAGCAAATACTAAGGTTCTTACAGTTTTACCGGTACCGTTAGGAAGAATTACTGCGCCTCTAACCTGTTGGTCAGCGTGACGAGAGTCAACACCTAAACGTACGTGTATTTCAACTGTTTCATCAAACTTAGCAGTAGCTGTCTTAACAGCGATATCAACTGCTTCGTTTACATCGTAAAGCTTACCTGTTTCGATGAGCTTTGCGCTTTCATTATACTTTTTACCGTGTTTCATTATTTACCTCCCAATAAGTGGTTAAATCGGAATTTTCCTCCCACAAGAGAGAATTAGTCGACTACTTCTACGCCCATACTGCGAGCAGTACCAGCTATCATACTCATAGCTGATTCGATACTTGCTGCGTTAAGGTCGGGCATTTTTGTTTCTGCAATCTTCTGAATCTGCTCTTTGGTAATTTTGGCAACCTTTGTTTTGTTAGGTGTGCCGGAAGCACTCTCAATACCGCAAGCCTTTTTGATAAGAACAGCTGCGGGCGGAGTCTTTGTGATAAAGCTGAATGAGCGGTCTGCATAAACTGTAATAACTACAGGAATGAGAAGACCGGCATCGTTCTTTGTTCTTTCATTGAACTCCTTTGTGAACGCCATAATGTTGACGCCGTGCTGACCGAGAGCAGGACCTACCGGCGGTGCCGGTGTAGCTTTACCTGCAGGGATTTGAAGCTTAATGTAACCTGTGATTTTCTGGGCCATTTATTTGCACCTCCATAATTCGTGGTAACAGCATTTTTCAATGCTTGGCGGAACAGTCATATTCTGCCCCTCCCACCGTGACACAAAAGCCTTGTGTCGAGACTTAAAAAGCATTTCAGCTAATTAACAATTTACTAATCGTCAGATAAAGAAATTTGGTCTAATTCCAATTCGACCGGAGTTTCTCTACCAAACATTGAAAGAACTACGCATACGTTATTGTTTGCAGTATCAACTGTTTTAACGGTACCTGCATAGCCTTCGAGGGGTCCGCTGATAATTTTAACATTATCGCCTTCCTTGTAGCCAACTTCAACGCTGTGCTTTTCAACGCCTAAGGCTGCAACCTCTTCATCTGTCAAAGGAACCGGTTTTGAAGCCGGACCTACGAAACCGGTACAGCCACGAATGTTTCTTACAACATACCAGCTATCATCGGTAACAATCATTTTGATAAGTACATAACCAGGGAAAATTTTGCGCTCGATTTCACGCTTTTTATCATCCTTGATTTCTGTTACTGTTTCAGTAGGAATTTTGATTTCCTGAATAAGCTCTTGCATACCACGGCTTTCAACCATAGTTGCAAGGTCGCTTGCTACTTTGTTTTCATGACCGGAAAAGGTCTGAATAACATACCATTTAGCTTCTCTTTGTTCAGACATTTCTTACCCTCCAAAGATTACTTGCCGGCACTTAAAATCCAATCGATTAAGTTGCCAAGACCATAGTCAACAAGCCAAATCAAAGCACCAACAAGCAAGCACATAACAAGAACGATAAATGTGTTCTTTAATACATCCTTAAATGTGGGCCATACGATTTTTTTGATTTCGCTCTTGTAATCTCTAAAGAATCTGCCGATTCTCTTGGGTATTGTGAGCTTCTCACCTTTTGATGCTAAAACTTCAATATAGTCATCAACAAGTAAATATGCAATTGACAAAACAGCTAATACAGCTAATACAATAGGAAGTATTAACATTGTAGGAGCTTTAACAATTTGTGCACCAGCGATAGGTCTTACATCAATAAAACTACCGCCAAATCTGATGACAAACATATAAACAGCATCAATTAAAGCAAGAGCCGGAACACAATAACGAACCTTCTTTGACTTTGCAGAGAAAATACTCAAAACAAATGTGATAACAGTAAGCCAGAAGCAGAAAAGAATATGACCGGAGCGAGCTAAATCGAATGTAGCATCGCCAACCTTAATCTCACTGCCGAAAGCAAACTGAGCACCGACACCACCGAAATCGCCTTTAGAAAAGGATACGGTAGCGAACTTTGTGAAGAACAATACAACGGAAGCCAATGCGAAAACGATTACTAAAATTTTTAAAATCTTGTTTGTTGTTTTCATTGTCAAGCCTCCTTATTTTGTTTCCTTGTGTAGGGTGTGCTTTTTGCAGAACCTACAGTACTTGTTCATTTCAAGCCTATCAGGGTCATTTTTCTTGTTTTTCATTGTGTTGTAATTACGCTGTTTGCACTCTGTGCATGCTAATGTGATTTTTACTCTCATAACGGCACCTCCCGCTTTACGGAAATATTTTTTGCTTTTACTTTATTGTAAAAGTAAACGCCTCCCTCTTGTTTGCAATTCCCACAACCGTAATAAATACGGAAAGCACATTGCAGAAAATTTTGCAAACATAATTCTTTGCAAAAAAAAAGAACCTTTTCAGAGGTGATACGATTATACCACATATCACCTCAAAGGTCAAGTATTTTTTTAATATTTATTAAGTTTTTAATCTTAAATTGACATATCACGCAAAAATATTGTTATTGCATCAAAATTTTTAAGTTTTTCCTTGATTTTTAGATATGTGGTTTCGTTAGAAACTGTACAGACTATACCTAAATTATTTGGAATGTTACTCTTTGCCGGAATTATATCATAAGAAACGAGATTAACTCTATCCTCTTTAATAATTTCGGCAACAGCTGAAGTGCCTTTTATATCCGAAAGTTCAATATAAAATGTAACATAGCTTTTTCGTGGCGCCTCCAAACGATTTAAAAAAGTAACACTAAAAATACAAACCAAGGTAGCCACAACAGCGCCGACATAAAATCCGTATCCGATAGAAATACCGATAGTAGCAGTTGCCCACATACCTGCAGCGGTAGTAAGACCTGTGATGACAGAATTGTTTCTAATCATTATTGTTCCGGCACCCAAAAAACCTATTCCTGATATTACCTGAGCGGAAATACGTGCAATATCACCGGTATAACCTAAAATTTCAGATAAATATAAGCTTGTAAGCGATGTCATAGCAGCACCAAGGCAAACAAGTATATGGGTTCTAAGACCTGCAGCTCTGCCGTGGCGACCACGTTCACTACCTATCAAGCCACCCATCAAAGCAGCTAATAAAATTCGTATAATAACTTCTACATAAAATGGCAAATAAATCACACCTTCAAAATCAATTTGCAACTAAAAAATAAAGAATTACCGCAATACCGAGGGCAATTCGGTAATATCCAAAAGCCTTAAAATCGTGTTTTCTTATATATGAAAGCAAGAATTTAATAGCAAGTATTGAAACTATAAATGCAGTAAGCATACCAACAAGCAAAATTACAATTTCATCGCCACTAAAAGTATTTCCATCGGCGAAATACTGTAAAACCTTGATACCGCTACCTCCTACCATTGCAGGAACAGAGAGAAAAAAGGAAAATTCAGCAGCAGAGGTACGTGACATACCAAGAATTATAGCGCCTAAGATGGTAGAACCACTACGAGAAGTGCCCGGAACCAATGCCAAGCATTGAATAAGACCGATTAAAAACGCTCTGCTATATGTAAGGGTGTCTAAATCCGAAATTTTTTCCTTGAATTTTTGGTTTTCGATGATTAAAAACAATATACCATAAATAATAAGTGCTGCCGATACGACATAGGCTCTGCTATCCCCTGTCAGCATCGCATCTATTTCATCATCGAATAAAAGTCCTAAAATTGCCGCAGGAATACTCGCAATTAAAATTTTAAACCAAAGAATAAAACGGTCGCAATAAACAAAATTGTTGCAAAATTTCTTAAAACCTACTGATTTTTGCTCGCTCTCTATGCTGAAAAAAGGTTTAACAGTTGTTGATTTTAAATGAAATGGCCAAAGCTTATTCCAAAACAGCAAAATCACAGCCAAAATGGCACCAAGCTGTATAACAACCAAAAACATATCCTTGAAAGCATCTGAAGTGTTAAGATGCACCGCTTCATCGACAAGAATCATATGTCCCGTACTACTTATTGGTAGCCACTCGGTAATACCTTCGACAATGCCTAAAAATATTGATTTCAAAATTTCAATCATATATCCAACTCCAAACAAAAGCTATATACTATTATAAAAGGGTTGCTAAAATTTAACAACCCTTTTTGTGAAATTTATTTACCGATTATTTCTTTATAAAGTCCAATGTATGCTCCGGCAGATGTTTTCCAGCTATTGTCACAAGCCATCGCTCTGTCAACAAGCATTGACCAACCTTCTTTATCTGAATAACCTTTGAGCGCACGCCAAACGGAGTTTTCCATATCGTGAGCATTATAAGATTTAAAGGTAAAGCCATTACCTAAACCATCACCGCTATCGGATATTGTGTCATTAAGACCACCTGTTTCTCGTACAATCGGAATTGTACCGTAACGCAGCGCAACCATCTGTGCAAGACCGCAAGGCTCACTTTGACTTGGCATAAGGAAAATATCAGCACCTGCATAAATCTTGTGAGCAAGCATTGGATTGAATCCAAGCTTGAGACCGACTTTATCAGGATATTTTTCTGACATTTGATGGAAAAATGTTTCAAATTCCCATTCTCCCGAGCCTAAAATTGCAAATTGAACATCGGCGGCTAAAAGCTCCTCGAAAACGCATTTTACAAGGTCAATGCCTTTATGTTTTACAAGGCGTGTGACAATACCGATAATCGGTGTATCCTCTTTTTGCGGAAGTCCAAGCTCCTCTTGAAGCATACTTTTGTTAATTGCCTTGCCCTTTTTATCGTTGATTGAGTAATTTGCAAAAATCAACGGATCGGTTTCGGGATCGTAAACCTCGGTATCGATACCGTTTACAATTCCGGTAAGCTTATAGGTGAATTGCTTCAGAATATAATCAAGACCGTGTGAAAAATAAGGGTCTAATATCTCTTTTGAGTAGGTCGGAGAAACGGTTGTAACCTTATCAGAGCACTGAATAGCACCCTTCATATAATTGATACAGTTATCATATTCCAAAAGACTCGCTTTATCATCGGGCAAACCTAAAACATCGTTTGTCAATTCATATCCATATTTGCCTTGATATTGAATGTTATGAATTGTAAAGACAGTTTTTATATTGCTATAAAGAGGGTCGTATTTGTAGAAGGTATCAAGATATACAGGTATGAGCGCTGTTTGCCAGTCGTTACAATGAATTATATCCGGAACAAAGTCAATGTGAGGTATAACCTCTAAAACCGCACGTGAGAAGAAAGCAAAGCGTTCTGCATCATCGTAATGTCCGTATAAAGAATCACGCTTGAAATAATATTGATTGTCAATTAAATAATAAATAACCCCATCAACATGTGCTTCAAATACACCACAATACTGTCTTCTCCAAGCCACAGGAACGGTTATACTGCAAAGAAATGTCATTTTTTGACGCATTTCTTCGCTGATAGTACCATAAAGTGGCATTATTACTCTGCAACCGACAAATCTTTTCCTCAAAGCCTTTGGAAGCGCACCCGCAACATCGGCCAAACCGCCCGACATCGCAAAAGGATAAGCTTCACTTGCGGCATATAAAACTTTCATAATTTTCTCCTAACGATTATACAACTTGATTTTTCTTAACGAAAAACTGCTTGGCTTTAGTACCTTTTAAAATCATATCCTCACTGATTACAGCGTTTTTATCCGAAATAACATAATCAACGTGAGCACCCTCGGAAACCTTTGTTTCTTGCATAAGAATTGAATTTTCGACAACTGCACCTTTAGCGACATTTACGCCACGGAAAACAATACTATTTTTAACAGTACCTTCAATAATACAGCCATCTGCAATCAGCGAATTTGAAACATCAGAATTTATACCATAACGTGTAGGCATATCATCACGAGTTTTGGTATATATCGGGTGTGATTTATCGAAAATCTGATGTCTTACATCAACATCAAGTAAATCCATACTTGCTTTAAAGTAGCTGTCAATACCGTTCATAAAGTAAACACAGCCTGTATGCTCGTATCCGTACATTTTTAAAGAATTAACCTTGCGTGGCAAAAGGTCACGATTGAAGTTGACAATATCATTATCATAAGCCTCGTTCATCAGTTCAATCAATAATTTACGAGACATAATTGTAAGGCCAATCGCAGAAACGGTTTTGTCATTGTAACCGGGTTCACAGGTGATTTTTGTAACCTTGTCATCTTCACCAAGGAATAAATGCAAATTATCACGATTTTCCTCATTCAAAAGCTCTTTAGAATAAAGAATAGTAATATCAGCATCTTTCTTTATATGCTGTTTTAGTATCTTTGAAATATCAACATTCATAAGAACGTCGGCATTATAAAGCACCACATAATCGGTTGAACAACGTTTAATATAGTCTTTTGCGCCATACAAGGCATCTGCAGTACCACTATAACGTCTGACACCTTTTGAAAGATATGGCGGTAAGATATAAATACCTCCGTTTTTGCGGTCAAGCTCCCAAGGAGCACCGTTACCAACGTGGTCCATCAAGGAACGATAGTTTTCTTTGGTGATGATACCTACGCTTGCAACACCGGCATTAACAAGGTTTGAAAGCGCAAAGTCAATGAGGCGGTATCTTGCACCAAATGGTATTGAAGCAATAGAACGGTTAGAAGTGAGTTTTTTAAGAAGATTATCGTTTACATTAGCAAAGATAATACCTGAAACTGCTGATGTTCTCATTTTGATTCCTCCTCTAAAACATTTTCTGTAATCATTTTGTTTGCGCCGATTTTAGCATTTTTACCAATTGTAAGATTAGCGCCAATAACAGTAATACCCCAATCATCTGAACCGACAATTTGCGGGTCAGCGCCGATTTCGGCACCTTCATCAACGACTACGTTTTCAGCAATAATGCTGTATCTGACTTTTGCACCTTTTTTAATTACAGCACCGGGCATAACGAGCGAATATTCTACGGTAGCGCCATCTTCAACTGTAACATTTTCGAAAAGTATCGAATAGTCAATGTTTCCGTAAATTTCACAACCGTTTGTAATAAGCGAATTTTCGACCTTTGCTTCGGGTGAAATATACTGGGGTGGCATTGCAACCGTTCTTGAATAAATTCTCCAATCACTATCAGCAAGATTGAGGTGAAGTTTGGGATTCAAAAGGTCAAGGTTTGCATCCCACAAGGAGTCAACGGTTCCAACATCCTTCCAATAATCATTAAAGCGATAAACCTTTAAAAGCTCATTATTATTAAGCATATTCGGAATTATATTTTTTCCGAAGTCATTTGAGGAGTTGGGGTCTTTTTCATCTTCGGTTAAATACTTCTTAAGCTTATCCCAAGAGAAAACATAAATACCCATTGAGGCCAAATTACTTTTTGGTACAGGAGGTTTTTCTTCAAATTCATAGATAGTACCGTCATCACGAGCGTTCATAATACCGAATCTGGTAGCTTCTTCCATAGAGACTTCCAAAACAGCAATGGTACAAGCAGCACCATCTTCTTCGTGTTGCTTAATCATCTTTGAGTAGTCCATTTTATAAATATGGTCACCCGAAAGAATAAGTACATATTCGGGATTGTATCTTTCGATAAACTCGAGATTTTGATATATAGCGTTTGCTGTGCCCTTGTACCAATCACCACCGGTCTGACTTTGGTAGGGTGGTAAAATGTGCACACCGCCACTCGTTCTGTCAAGGTCCCAAGGCTTGCCCGAACCGATGTAATCGTTAAGCTCCAAGGGTTTGTACTGTGTCAAAATACCGACAGTATCAATACCGGAATTTGTACAGTTGGAAAGAGGAAAATCAATAATCCTGTACTTTCCACCATAAGGAACGGCAGGCTTTGCGATTTTGCTGGTAAGCACTCCCAAACGACTGCCTTGTCCTCCTGCTAACAGCATTGCCACGCATTTTTTGTTTTTCAAAGCTAACACTCCCGTTTAATAGAATTTGTATGATTTTTAAAAATAAGGCTCATCCGCTTAAAAGAAACAATTACTCAATAAATATTCATACAGTACCAATGATTATTCTTATATTTATGAAATAATTCTCCCTTTTATATTATCATAAAATTATTATAACATATTATATTAGAATTGCAAGTGTTTTTTGTTTATTTTCTGAAAGAACTTTAGGCAGAATATAGCATTTTTTGTATTATTTGCATAAAAAATATCGATATTTTTTCCATTTTGCCTGATTTTGAGATGAATTTTCGTATAAAAAAGCGAAAAACCGTCTGAAAAGACGGTTTAAAAGAATATTATTGTACCCCGAAATATTCCCATATAGCCTTAAATAACTCATCATTTCGAGAAAAATTACCCGAAAGATATAAATATCCGAATAAGCATTCAAGACCTGTCGCAGTATGGTACTCACCCTTAGTGGCGTTTTTAGGCGTTGAATTTGTATGGAAATTTCTGCCCCGCTTAAAAACAGTAATTTCCGCTTCGGTTAAGATGTGCTCAATAACTTTATAGGCTTCGGCTTGTGCAGAGGCATTAACAAGCCTTACCGATAGTTTATGAAGCTCACCCGAAGGTCTGTTTATTTCTGCTAAAGCGGTTCGGACATAAAGTCCATAGACTGCGTCCCCAACAAAGCACAAAACCGAGGGACTTAATAAATTCATATTGTCCATTATTACAACCTCTTAATAAACAAAATCAAATTCAACATCTAAAATATTAACAGTATCGCCTTCGTTGATACCTGCTTTTTCGAGTGCATCAATGATGCCTGTAAGGCGTAAGGTTCTTTCGAAATATTGAAGTGATTCGTAATCATCAGGGTCAACCCTGTTCATTACATCATCGAGCCAGTCGCAATTTTCAACATAGTAAACATCATTACTTACTCTTATTGTAAATGTGCGTTTATTATCGGTAATAGCCATTTCGGGTTTAGGCTCTGCTTCATATTTTTTAATCGGTGGTAATTTTTGTAGCTCGGCTGCTACATAGTCGATAATCTCGCTTGTGCCCTCGGCGATAGCCGCCATACAAGGAAAAAATTTATAGCCTTTATTTTCAAAATAATCTGAAATTCTTTTAATTTCATCTTCATCGATTAAATCGCATTTATTGCCGACAACGATTTGTGGTCTTGTTGATAATTCATCGCTGAAAACGGTTAATTCGTGATTGATTTTTTCAAAATCATCAATAGGGTCTCTTCCCTCACTGCCCGAAATATCAATAACGTGTAGTAGCATTCGACAACGCTCGACATGGCGTAAAAACTCGTGACCGAGTCCAACACCCTCACCTGCACCTTCGATAAGTCCCGGAATATCCGCCATAACAAAGGATGAGCCCTCACCCATACGTACAACACCCAAAACAGGAGTGAGAGTTGTAAAATGGTAGTTGGCAATTTTTGGTTTTGCTTCAGATACTACCGATACTAATGTAGATTTTCCTACATTCGGAAAACCGATAAGTCCGACATCTGCCAAAAGCTTTAATTCAAGTGTGACATCAAGCTCTTCTCCGGGAAGACCGTTGTTTGCAAACTTTGGAATTTGGCGAGTAGCATTTGCGAAATGCTGATTTCCCCAACCACCGTTGCCGCCTTTTGCTACAACCACAGGCTCGCTATCCGAAATATCGGCAATAATTCTACCTGTTTCAGCATCTTTGACAAGAGTGCCCACCGGCACAGAAATTGTAAGATGCGGTGCACTTTTACCGGTGCAACGGGATGTTCCACCGTTTTGACCCGATTCAGCAACATATTTTCTTTTATATCTAAAGTCAGCAAGGGTTGACAAATTAGAGTCAGCCTTGAAGATAATATCTCCGCCTCTGCCTCCATCACCGCCATCCGGGCCACCGGCTGCCACATATTTTTCTCTGTGAAAAGCAACAGCGCCATTACCGCCGTTACCCGCTTTCAAATGAATTTTAGCAATATCAACAAACATCTAATTTTCCTCGCAAGAATCCTCATCAAATTCAAAGTCGCCTACATAATTTTCCTGATTTTCCAAAAATTCCTTGAGTAATTCTTGTGCTTTAGAAAAGTCATTTTCATCAACAAAAATTTCCTTTGCAAAAAATGAACCGCCAAAAAGCACCTTCATACTTCCCTCTTCATTTTCGGCAGAAATAGAAGGAATTTCATTTTCTTTTAAAATATCCTCAAAAATTTCAGCAGAAACTACATCCTCAAACTTTGTCAAAAAGGTCGGATTAACCACTGTGACTTCTTCATATTCGACATTTTCCTCTTGAGGTGTTGTTAAATCAGCACCACAAAGCGGACAAAGTTCCCAATGGTCCTCACATTCTGTAAAACATACGTGACAAACTTTCATAAATAGTACCTCGCAACAAAAAATTAAGTTCGGGAATTTGATTTAACTCCCGAACTCATAGTTTACAATTATTCAGCAGCGTAAATGCTTACTTGCTTACGGACTTTGCCGAGACGCTCGAACTTTACCTTACCATCGATAAGAGCAAAGAGAGTATCATCAGAACCGCGCCCTACATTGTTGCCGGGATGAATATGAGTTCCTCTCTGGCGAACAAGAATGTTGCCTGCAAGAACAAATTGACCGTCAGCGCGCTTTACACCAAGTCTTTTAGACTCACTGTCACGGCCGTTCTTTGTAGAACCCACACCTTTTTTATGAGCGAATAACTGAATGTTAATCTTTAACATGGTTTTGCACCTCCGTAAATTCTAATGTTATTACTGTATTGATTGGATAATTCATGTAAATGAAGTTTTAACCCTTTAAGCAAATTTATTGTTTCTTTTGAAGGATTTACAACCTTAATTTTCATTAAAGCATCATCAACAAAAGCATCAACTTCATCACCGATAATCTCGATAATAGTATTTGCAGTAAGGTATGCAGCACTTGAAACCGCAGAACAAACAATTTTTCCAATCTCATCATCACAGCTTACTGAACTGTGACCACTGATTTCAAAGCCGAAAATCGCTTTATCATCAGCTAAAAATTTTACACGTGTCATAATTAACCGATTTCGTTAATTTGTACCTTTGTGTAAGGCTGTCTGTGACCCATCTTACGAGCACATCCTTTTTTAGGCTTGTAAGTAAATACTGTGATTTTCTTACCCTTACCGTTCTTGAGAACAGTACCCTTAACGAATGCATCCTTTACGTAAGGCTTACCAACCTTTAAAGTTCTGTTGTGAACAGCAATAACTTTGTCGAAGGTAATTTCTTCATCAACCTGAGCGTCGAGCTTTTCAATGTAGATAACGTCACCGTTTTCAACACGATATTGCTTACCGCCTGTTTCGATAATTGCGTACATTTTTTTACACCTGCTTCTTTTTCCAGTCTCGCTATGGTAGGCGTATGCAATAGGCATAACTTAACAAGCCCACAATATGCGGCTTATACATCTTAACACAAGAAAGCAGTATTGTCAAGAAAAAAATTTCAAATTTAATCTTAACAATACTGCATTAATTTTTTTAATTATTTTCCGGCTTGTAGGTTGTAACGATTTCCTTTACAAGACCTCTGATATCGGCTGTTTCATCGTACATTGCCTGCCTTAATTTTTCGAGCGTTTCAATGAAGAAATCCTCATCAAATTCTATCGGCTTGCCGATATGTATTAAATCGTTTTCGGTTGCAGTGAGTTCTTCCTCACTCATAAGCAATTCTTCATATAGCTTTTCGCCCGGGCGAAGACCCGTAAACTCGATTGCAATATCTTTATACGGTGTAAAACCCGAAAGTCTTATAAGGTTTTCGGCAAGATTTAAAATCTTAACCGGCTCACCCATATCGAGTACGAATATCTCACCACCACGAGCATTGGCGCCCGCTTGTAAAACTAAAGATACTGCTTCGGGAATTGTCATAAAGTATCTTATAATATTGGGGTCAGTAACGGTAACGGGACCGCCCGCTGCAATTTGTTTTTGAAAAAGCGGTATAACGCTTCCGTTAGAGCCTAAAACATTACCAAAACGGACAGCCGCAAACTCGGTTTTTGAATGTTTATCACAGGTCTGAAGAATCATTTCACAAATTCGCTTTGAAGCACCCATAATATTTGTGGGATTAACAGCCTTATCGGTTGAAATGAGTACAAACTTTTCTGCACCGTATTTAGAAGCGGCATTTGCAGTTTTGTATGTACCGAAAACATTATTCTTTATTGTCTCGTTGGGACAATCCTCCATCAAAGGTACGTGCTTATGAGCTGCTGCGTGATAGACAATTTGCGGGTTATATGTTCTGAAAAGATAGTCAAGTCGTTTTGTATCACGGACAGAACCTATTAAAGTTACTAAATCAAGCTTAGGATAAGTTCTTTTTAATTCATTTTGAATTTCATAGGCATTATTCTCATAAATATCAAAAATAATAAGTTGTCGGGGTTTATGAGCGGCGATTTGGCGACAAAGCTCCGAACCGATTGTTCCGCCGCCACCTGTTACCAATACAACTTTATCAGATACATACGCTAATTTTTCGCCTAAATTTATATCAATAGGCTCTCTTCCCAATAAATCCTCAATTCTTACCTTTCGTATAGTACCTGCAAGCTCTGAAACATCATATAATTTACAAATATCAGGAAGCACCCGTACTTTACATTCGGTCTTTTGGCATATATTTAAAATTTCGACTTTATCCCTGTTTGAACAGGTAGGAATTGCAAATATAATAGTTGAAATATCATATTTTTTCACAGCTTCATTTATAATATTTCTACCGCCGATAACCTTGATACCCGAAATGTAAAGACCTTGTTTATATTCATCGTCATCAACAACACAACGGATTTTCGCATTTCTGTATCTCCATTTGTGAGAAAACTCGTTTATAAGAGCTTGTCCTGCGTTGCCTGCACCAATGAGCATAATATTGCCTGTAAATTCGCTTTCATTACCTTGCAGACTTTCCGCCTTTTGCGACACAGCGATATTGACAATTATTTTTTTGAAAATCAAACGCTGTGTAAAGACAAAAAGACAGGAGAAGAAAAACAAAATAAAGCATTGCTGTAAAGAAAATCTAACGTTAAAAATTGCAAGTTGTGAAATCAGAGTCAAAAGCAACGCAAAAAAGGAAGAAGTTGCAATTCTTGCGAGTTCATTATAATGAGAATATCGCCACATTATATTGTAAACCCTTAACAAATAGCAAAACAACACGAAAAATAAGGGTAATAAAATGAAAATAATGTAACCGTACTTAAATTGAGAAAAAGGATTATAATCTGTAGTTAGAAAGGTAATGCCAAGTGCGGAGTCAACTAAAATAATATCGCAGACAATAAATAGTACAGTAGTTAAATATCGCTTTAACATTTACATTCTCCTTTATAGTAGATTTATGCCTTGCTTTTTGCATTTAGCAATTTCTTTTTCAGGCCAAATAGATACCTGAACTTCGCCAATGTGGGCTTTTTCAAGCAGCAACATACAAAGCCTTGACTGCCCAATACCACCGCCGATAGACAAAGGTAAAGCGCCATTTACAAGCAATTTGTGAAATTCAAACTCAAGGCGATTTTCTTTTCCTTCAGTTTTTAATTGATTGACAAGACTTTCTCTGTCAACTCTGATACCCATTGAAGAAATTTCAAAGGCGGTATCAATGGTGCGGTTATAAATCAGTATATCACCGTTTAATTCCCAATCATCATAATCGGGAGCTCTGCCATCGTGCTTTTCACCGTTTGAAAGTCGAGCACCGATTTTCATAAGAAAAACCGCACCCTTTTCTTTTGTGATGGCGTATTCCCTTTCCTTTGACGATTTGTCGGGATAAAGCTGTAAGAGTTCTTCTGTGGTTATAAAATAAATCTGCTCAGGTAAATAGCAGTCAATTTGCGGAAACTTTTTGCTTACAGCTTTTGCAGTAGCCAAGACTGCTGAATAAATTGAACGAACAGTAGATTTTAAGTAGGAAACTGTTCTATCCTCTGCAGTAATGATTTTTTCCCAATCCCATTGGTCAACATAGAGCGAGTGAATATTGTCACATTCCTCATCACGCCTTATGGCATTCATATCAGTATAAAGACCTGTATGAAGTGAAAAACCGTATTTAAGAAGTGCCATACGCTTCCATTTAGCTAAGCTGTGCACAACCTCTGCCATTTCGCCTGTTTCTAATATATCGAACGAAACAGGTCGCTCAACACCATTTAAATCATCGTTAAGACCGCTACCCGTTTTTACAAACAAAGGTGCTGAAACACGTGACAAGTCAAGTCTGTCACAAAGCTCTGCAGCGAACCTATCTTTAACCAAAGCGATAGCACTTTGTGTGTCGAACTCATTCAATTTGGAAATATATTTTTCCATAAATTATCACCAATTTTTTAATAAATACTACCTACGGTACGTGGGTAAAGAATAACATCACGGATGTTTTGAACACCTGTAACATACATAATCATACGTTCAAGTCCCAATCCGAAACCACTATGAGGAACGGAGCCGAATCTGCGCAAAGCAATATAATGCTCGTAATCCTCAATGGACATTCCTCTCTTTTGCATTGCATCAAGAAGCTTATCTAAATCAGCCTCACGTTCACTACAACCGATAATCTCGCCAACACCCGGTACTAAAAGGTCAGTAGCCGCTACTGTTTTGCCATCGGGATTTTGTTTCATATAGAAAGATTTAATATCCTTGGGATAATCAGTCAAGAAAACAGGCTTTTTGCAAATTTCCTCTGAAATATATCTTTCGTGTTCGGTCATCAGGTCAGAACCCCACTCTACAGGGTATTGGAACTTGACGGGAGCTTTTTTGAGATGCTCAATTGCCTCAGTATAGGTCATAACCGCAAAATCATTATTTGCAACATTTTCAAGTTTTTCAATAAGACCGTTTTCAAAATGTCTGTCAAAGAATTTGAGTTCTTCAGGACATTTTTCTAAAACGGAATTGATAATGTACTTAATAAGACCCTCTGCAATTTCAATTATATCGGGAAGCTCTGCAAAAGCAACTTCGGGTTCTACGTGCCAAAATTCAGCAACATGGCGAGGAGTATTGCTTTTCTCCGCACGGAAAGAAGGACCAAAGGTATAGATTTTGCCGAGAGCCATAGCGGCAACCTCACCCTCGAGCTGACCCGAAACGCTGAGAGCAGCTCTTTGTCCGAAGAAATCATCGGCATTGTAATCCTCTTCCGACTTATAATCATTGGAATAACCAATTGTTGTTACCTTGAACATTTCCCCTGCACCTTCGCAATCGCTGGCAGTAATCAAAGGAGTGTGAACATAAACGTACCTTCTGCTTTGGAAATACTCGTGAACAGCATTTGAGACAACAGAGCGAACACGGAATACAGCATTAAAAGTATTTGTACGAACTCTTAAATGAGGTATTGTTCTTAAATATTCTAAAGAATGGCGTTTTTTCTGTAAAGGATATTCAGCGGGACATTCTCCCAAAACCTCAATACTTTCGGCGTTAATTTCAACAGAATCTACCGCAACAGCCGAGTTTACAAGAATACCCTCAACCTTGAGTGAAGTGCCAAGCTTCATATAGTCAGAAATATCACTGATAACAGCCTTGTCGATTACAATTTGTAAATGCTTGAAGGAAGTACCATCATTAAGCTCTATAAAAGCCATATTTTTAGAATCACGAGATGTTCTAACCCAACCGCAAACTGTAACCTTTGTATTTATTAGCTCTTTCTTTTCAAAAATGTCGATAATATCAATATGTTTCATTTTATTCTCCTTAAAACAAAAAATCTATCCATCCTAAAAAATATAGGACGAATAGATGTAAATATCCGCGGTGCCACCTAAATTACCGTTTTTATACGGTCTGCTTTAAAGAATTTAACGCATATCTTACGGCGCACCTACTAAAGTGATACCCTTTCGGAAACGCAGCTCCGAAGTGTTATTCACAATTCCGTTTGACTGTGTCACACCAAACCACAGCTCTCTTAACAAACTGAAAATTGCTACTTCTCTTCATCATAGCCGATTATATATATAGTATAACACTTTACTTTATGAAAGTCAATATGTTAAATTATGGCTTTCTAAAGTACATAAATAACTGGCATTTAAGCATACCGTTATAAAGCTTTCGGCGCTTATCAGCCGAGGCTCCGAAATGCTTTTCAAATTCATCGTGAGGGCTTATAATGTAATATTTTTGACCGTTATCACGAATAAAACGCTCACCCATTATTTTGTATAGCTCCTCTGCCGCCTTGACATCAAGAAGTCTTTCGCCATACGGTGGATTTGTAATTGTGAGACAACGGTCATTTAAAGGTTTAAAATTTTTAATATCGCCGACTGTCGCCTTTACATACTTTTCAACACCTGCTTTTTTGGCATTGGCAAGGGTTAGCTCGACACAATTAGGGTCAATATCAAATCCTTGTGCCTCAAAGTCAATGTTTTGTCTTATCAAATCTTGTGCTCTTGTCCGCTCTTCACGCCATATCTTTTCATTGAGAAAGGAAAAACGCTCTGCTGCAAAATATCGCATAAGTCCGGGAGCTATATTTTTAGCCATCATAGCCGATTCAATAAGCAATGTGCCGCTACCGCAAAAGGGGTCAAAAAACTTTGTATCAGGGAAAATACGTGCCAAATCACACATTGCCGCCGCCAAAGTCTCCTTTATCGGCGCCTCGTTGGAATTTCTCCTATATCCCCTTTTGTGAAGTCCGTCACCGGAAGTATCAATCATCATTGTAACAATATTTTTGTGGATAGAAAAACGTATTTTATATTCGGTGCCGGTTTCAGCGAAACGCATAACCTTATATTTTAGCTTCAATCGCTCGACAATCGCCTTTTTAATTATAGATTGACAATCTGGAATACTGTGAAGCTGTGAATTTATACTCCAACCATTTACCGGAAAAGCATCATCCCTGCCGATAAAATTTTCCCACGCAATGCTTTTAACACCATCAAAAAGCTCTGTAAAGGTATGGGCTTCAAACTCACCCATATTTATCAAAATTCGTTCTGCAAAACGTGAGCAGATATTCGCACGTGCTACCATATTACTGTCGCCCGAAAGTAATACTCTGCCATTTTCGGTTACGACATCCTGAAAGCCCATACGGCGAAACTCATCAGCTGCTACACTTTCAACACCAAATATACAAGGTGCTACCAAATTAAATTTATCCATTATTTTACCTCAATAGTTTTATGTCTTGTTACGTGACATCCAATGTTTACAGCTACAGGCAGTCCTGCAATATGTGTTGGTGCTGTTTCAATATTTACTGCAAGTGCTGTAGTATCTCCGCCAAAGCCTTGCGGACCGATACCTAATTTATTTATCTTTTCTAAAATTTCGGTTTCTAACTCTGCATAATAAGGGTTATTATTTCGTTTATCTATATTTCTGCATAGTGCTTTTTTTGAAAGCAAAGCACAGCCTTCAAAATCACTGCCAATTCCAACACCAACTACCATTGGAGGACAAGGGTTGTTAGAAGCATTTTTGATAATTTCCAAAACCGCATCAATTACACCTTCTCGAGAGTCAAAAGGTGTCAGCATTTTAATACCGCTCATATTTTCACTGCCAAAGCCCTTGGGAGCAACTGTGATTTTAACCGAGTCACCCTCAACAATGTCGGTGTGAATAACTGCAGGAGTATTGTCCCCTGTGTTACCTCTTAAAATCGGGTCGCCGACTATTGATTTACGGAGTAACCCTTCATTATAGCCTTTCCTGACACCCTCATTTACAGCATCGTAAAGATTTCCGTTTGTGAAATGAACATCCTGCCCAATTTCGAGAAAAACAACAGCCATACCGGTATCTTGACAAATCGGTAATGAATATTCCTCTGCAACATTTATATTACGCTCTAAATCCGAGAGTATGGATTTAGCCAAATCATTTGTTTCACTGTTTTTAGCATCACATAATTTGCAAACCAAATCACAAGGCAGCGATTTGTTAGCGGAAATACATAATTTTGCCACAGCATTTGTGATTTTATCAAGTGAAATCTCGTTTATCATAAAACTCACCCATTTTAAAAATCAAAGCGGAACTGCCGAAAAGACCGAACCGCTTTTTTTGTATAAATTATTTCATTGCACCACGGCGTGACCGCTTTGCTTCAGGGTTTTTTCTTTTTAAATCGGAAAACTTCTCATCGCTTGTTTGTTTGAACCTGTTCATCATTTCTTCAAACGAAACCGGCTCCTGCTTTTTGGGAGTCCAGGTATATGAACCATCAGGCTTTTGAGGTGTTGGGACTCTTCGTTCTCTGCGTTCACGTGGAGCTTCACGCTTTTCCGGCTCAAGAGCTTTTTTAATGCTCAAAGAAATTTTACCATCTTCGCCTACAGAAATAACCTTCATCTTGACAACATCGCCAATTTTGAAATGTTCCTTGATATCGCTGATATAAGTACGTGATAACTCAGAAATATGTACAAGACCGGAAGTGTTATCTCCTAAATCAACAAAAACTCCAAAATTAGTGATACCGGTGATTTTACCTTCCACAATTTGTCCGACAGTCATTTGCATACTAAAAAGAAATCCTCCTCAAAATTTCAAAAATCTAATTACCGGAAACGTCAATATATATTTCTTCATTAGGATAGATGTATCCGAGTCGTTCACGAGCAGCTTTTTCAATCAGCTCTTTGTCAGAATCAGAATTAAGCATTGCATTTATTTCTTCAATATCGTTTTTCTTTTGCGATTCAATAACTAAATACTCATCTCTTTTGGCTTGAGTGGTTTTAAGCTCCGAATACAAATCCACAAGACCGATTATGAAATAAACACATACTGCCAAAACCAACAAGCGCAAAATTATGCTTTTGTTAGATTTTCTTTTCATTTTTCGCTAATCTCCGTAAATGTATAATTAGATATCAGTATTATACAATAAATTGCCCTACTTTTTCAAGAGTTTTTTACGGAAAATAACTGCTTTTTTCACGATTTTTAAAAACTTCTTTACATTTTCGTGTAAAAAAAGTATAACCTTGTCTGAAATAGAGGAAACTTTGCGAGAAAATTCTGATATAAACCTCTTAAATAAACCTAAAATCCAGGAGAGTAGCAATACAAAATAGCGTGATACTGTAATCCTCCAAGCTATAAAACCCAAAATCAGTCCCGAAAAAACAAATGCTCTCAATATGCCATAAGTGTACGCAAGTAAAAAAATGAAAACCGCAGGAGTTACAATAATAAAAAAACCGATGTCTTGAAAAAATACCTGCAAATCTGAATAATTATTTATTCTTCTCAAACTTCTGAATAAATCAAAAAAGACCGAAATAAATATTCCAAAAATTAGTGAATAGCAAAATATTTTCGGCTGTAAAGATATTGTAGTGTCCCACATAACTCACCTGAAAAGCTTTGAAAAGAGACCGCTTTTTTCCTCATCAGATTGGTATGCGACCGCATTTACCTTTCCTTCTGCTAACAGGTCGTTTGTTTTTGTATCAAATTGAACTATGTGTAAATTTTCACCCTTAATTATCAATCTGCCTTTTGTGGTAATAAGGACAATCGTTTCATCTTCAAAGGAGACAACCTCCTTTACACCCGATAAATTCACCTTTTTTCGTTCCTCGATAATTATGTTATGTAGTACAAAATTTTCATCCAAAAAAAACACTCCCAATATATTTAATGAGTACAATTAAATATATTTTAGGAGTGTTTTAATTATTCAATAATTCTGTAAAGTGTTTGGGCATCATCTTTTTTTACGGTTTCGGCAACATTTAAAACCTCGGCTTTAAAATTGCGTGTCCCAAATGCTATCTCTATGATATCGCCGATTTTCACATCATAAGAAGCACGTGCAGGCTTTGAATTTACAATTACACGTCCTGCATCACAGGCTTCGTTTGCGACTGTGCGCCTTTTAATAATTCTTGATACCTTTAAAAATTTGTCTAATCTCATAAATACCTCAAAAACAAAACCGCCCCTTATTTTTAAAGGACGGTTTTTAAATAATAACAATTATTATTTTACAGCGTCTTTAAGAGCTTTACCTGCTTTGAAAGCGGGATTCTTGCAAGCAGCAATTGCGATTTTGTCACCAGTCTTAGGATTAACGCCGGTTCTGGCAGCTCTTTCACGAGCTTCAAATGTACCGAAGCCTACGAGTTGGATTTTGTCGCCAGCCTTGAGAGCATCTGTAACTGTTTCGATGAAAGCAGCAAGCGCTTTGTCAGCATCCTTCTTAGAAATAGCAGCTTTGTCAGCAATAGCAGCAATAAGTTCTGTTTTGTTCATGATTGAACCCTCCATAATTTTTATTAAGTTTGTGTAAAACAAACTATCAACATTATTATTTGTACCATACTTTTTACCAAAAATCAATAGCAAAGGTGAAAAAATTTTAAAAAAATGGCAAAAAAACTATAAAAAGTGTGGTTTTTTTAGCATTTTATTCCAAAAATTTGAGTCTTTTTAAGAATGGAGCGATTTTTTCGCCAAGCGGTAATGAAGCAAAATCCTCGTACTTGAAAAATTTTGTCACAAGAAGAAATACACAATAAACCAAAACTGCAACCAAGATTGCAAGTACGGTATAGGCTTTTGAGTTTCCGATAAGCGAAATCAAGTATGAGGAGATGCCACATAACAAAGCGGAAATTAGCGGTTTTAAAAATACACCTTTTAATATATCAAAGGACTCATATTTGGAAAGTGTAAATAAATTCACAATAAAAATCACTGCAAAAAAGACAATGGTTGAAATTACGTTAGCATAAATATTTAAAATTGTGATATTACCCAAAACAAAGTTTAAAAGTATTTTAATAGCTGTTGCAAAAATAATAGTTACAAGATAAGTTAAGTATTTTTTTCGGCTTTGAAGTATATTTCCGATAACTATTGAAAAACCCGCAAAGAGTGCCGCCACACCATAAAGCTCCAAAATATTTCCACCAATTTCTGCCGACTGCCCTTCGCCGAAAATCAGCATCATAATCCTCTTACCTAAAAAAATAAAACCGAAAGCAGATGGAAAAGTTATTAAAGAAGTAAGCCTTAAGGATGTATTGATTTTTTTTGATACAGAAAAAACCTCATCACACGAATCCGAAATATTTGGAACTACACTTACACCGAGAGCCATACAAAGAGAAATAATTATATTAAAAAAAGCAAATGCTTTACTTCTAATTCCGTAAAGTACAGTCGGTATGTTTTCAATTTTACCATCTTCCATAAGTGATGAATAAACCGATTTGAAATAATCGGTATCAGATGTAATCAAACCGTTTAAAATCGGGCGTACGGTCATTGTATCGACAAAGGAGATGATACATCCCGTAAGGGATGAAAGCGCTACCGCAAGCGACAAAACAATAATACTTCGTTTTAATTCAGAAGAGTCCTTGTTTCTTAAATCAACTATATTAAATTGGTATTTTTTTGAATGCTTTTTATACCGTAAATATATATATAGTGTTGAAAAAGCAGTACCTAAAGTAATACCAAAAAGCGCTCCGCCCGCCGCAAAAGCGACATTTCCTGTAAGTTTTACGATTGCTATAGCAAACCCAAAACCTAAAATCAGCTTCAAAGTTACCTCAATTAAATTTGATACAGCATAAGGCTTCATATCAAGAAAGCCTTGGAAATATCCTCTGAAAAGCGACAATACACCGCAAAACAAAATTGAGGGCAAAATTGCAATAAGCCCATAAAGGTATTCTGTACTACTTGAAGTCAAACGCATATAAGGATAGATAAAAATCCCCATTAAGACAAATCCGATTATAGATACTTTAATCAAAAAGCGTTTTGAAATTGCGATAACTTGTCCTACGCTCGAATAATCTTTAGCAGCTACGTACGAAGATATAAAATAGGAAACAGCCACCGGAAAGCCCGTAAGTGCCAAAGTTGTTATCGGACTCAACAAATCATAAGCCGCTGAAAAATATCCAAAGCCCAAGTCTCCAAGACAAATATCAGAAGAAAGCGGTATCTTAAAAAACGCACCTATAATTTTGGTTATCATGGCTGTGGCCATTAAAAGATATGCGCCCTCTTGCAAAGTTTGTTTAGCATTACTTTTGTTAGACATAATTATAATTTTGTTATTTCCTTAATAATTTCAATGATATAGCCGGAAAGTGAAAAATCTTTTGTGTTATTCATTTTGGTATAGCTCTCCCCCGCTTCATCGCTCGCATCATCAGACATTTTGCGAAGAGCAATAAACGGAGTATTTGAAGCATCACAGACATAAGCTATTGCCGCAGTTTCCATATCGCAGGTCATTGCGGAAAATTTGTCCCTGAAATAATTGGCAGTCTCTTCATCACAAATAAATCTGTCACCCGAAACAGCAGTACCGACTTTAAAGTTTGGAATAACCTTTTTAACCAAAGAAACGAGCCTTTCATCAACTTCATAGATGTACTTTTGAGATGGCTTTTCGCAAGGCTCGTAGCCGAGACCGGTCAGGTCAAAATCGTGCTCTAAAAAACGATTCGCAAGAGAAATTTCGCCCTTGTCAATACCCGAAATACCGCCTGACAGACCGTAATTCATAATATAATCGCAACCGATGTCAACCAAATGCATAGCAGCCGCTGTAGCATTGACTTTACCGATACCGCAAAGTATTGAAACAACCTCGGCGGTTGTGTTTTCGGTAGAGAGTGTGAATTTATGTGCTACTCTACCTAAAAAATTATATTTTTCATATACGCCTTTTTCAATAAATTCGGCCAAGGGCTTATATTCCTCAACATCTGCTACAACAATACCGATTTTTATATTATTCATCATCTTCAACCTTACCGTTATTTAATACAGTTCCGCAAATATTGCAGTAAATCGAATCTTCATCAATATGTGCTGAACAGTTAGGACAAGTAAATTTGTTCTTCACATCTGCAATATCCTTTTTCAATGATTTAATTTCCGTATTTTTTTGGAATACCGAATCAAATAAATTCTTGATTTCAACATCTTCAATTTCTGTATTCTTAAGCATTTTATAATAAGCAAAACCGAGTCTTTGTAAATCCTTATTGCGATTTGCTTCAAGTGATGAAATTTTAAATTTCATTTTTTGAACATTGACCGCCTCATCAGTTCTCTGCTTTGCAACCTCTAAAACCTCACGGGTTTTTGAAACAGCATTTTCTAAAAAATCCATAACATTTCCTCCTAAAAGTAAATTCGAGATTAAATACTATATTTTTCATAAAAACCGACAACACCCTGTTTGCGTGACAGTATTTCAGAAAAGTTTCTGATATATTCGTATGGGTATTTGTAGTTAAATATGCGTTCGATGTCTCTTGTGTGCGGAGATTTAAGCTTTGTTACAGCACTCGCTCCGCAAGCCAAAATAGTATGCGTTTCATCCATAATATAAACATTATAAAACGACTCATAATTCGGTTTTGAATATCCGATGTTTTCGAGATTTCCTACAGTTTTACTTTGTCGATACATATAGTATGGCTTAATATTATGTTTTTCTAAAACGTCTCTTGCGTAATCCACCATACGAGAAGCTGTAATACCTACTTCAATTTCGGGAAAATCAGAGTTTTTTGTAAGGGTTGAAGAACGCTTCATTGAGAGCGAGTGCACGGTTACACTCTCGGGAGAAAGCTCTAAAATCTTTTGTAGAGTTGCTTTAAAGCTTTCAAAGGTATCTGTAGGGAGTCCTGCAATCAAATCCATATTTATATTTTCGTGGCCGCACTTTCTTGCAAGCAAAAAAGCATTTAGCGTATCAAGTGATGTATGTTTTCTTCCAATCACATTTAAAACATCATCGTTCATAGTTTGCGGATTTATGCTTATACGTGTGGCACCGCAATTTTTTATAGCAATAAGTTTTTCTTCGGTTATTGTGTCAGGCCTACCCGCTTCAACAGTATATTCACGTAAATCTTTTAAATCAAAATTTTCGCTTATCACTGTCATCAATTTTTCGAGTTGCTCTGCCGACAGGGTTGTCGGTGTGCCACCGCCGATATATATAGTTTCAAGCCTTAAATTTAAGCTTTTGGCAATTTCCGCAGTGATTTTCAATTCCTCGTAAAGCTTTTCAAGATACTCCGGGATAAGCTTTTGTGATTTTTCCACCGAATGAGAAACAAATGAGCAGTAAGAGCACCTTGTTGGGCAAAAAGGAATTGATACATACAGACTAAAAGACTCGGGTTTTGAAAGTGAAATGATTTTTTCTTCGCTTATGTGCGTTGCCTTGCACAAAGAAAGCTTCTTTTCATTGATTTTCAGTTCCTGAATTAAGTAGTTGTCGGCATTGTCCTCACTCATTAAATCGGAAATCAGTCGGCTATATAATTTTGTGGGTCTGATTCCTGTGAGCATTCCCCAAGCAGGTGCGTAATTTGTGATTTCTGCCATTGCCGAAAACAAAGCTTGAGAAAGTCGCAGCTCTGACTCCTTTTCATCAGTAACATCCGAAATGGTAATACATTTTTCAGAAATTTTACCGTTTATGTTGACATAGGAACAAGCAACGGTTTCTTTAATTTCAGTTACTACTAAAACATCATCATAGACTAAATTATCAAAAAATTCAATCTTTTCAAAAGGCATAAAAAGTCGTATAAGCTTTTCAATTTCATACCTAAAATTATGGTTTATTAAACAGAGCTTCATATTTTATCTTCCGTAATAGTTTTTTTCACTTCCAATAGTGGTTGAGTCAGCGTGACCCGGAAAAACCTTTGTATTTACATCAAAGGAATTAAAAAGAAAATCAAGCGAATTTATCAATTCTCTGCGAGAGCCACCGTGAAAACAGGTATTACCAAACCCTTTGTGGAAAAGTATGTCACCTGTAAATAAATTATCACCCATTTGATAGCAAAGGCCGCCGATTGTATGTCCCTTTGTGAGATATGCTTTAACCGAAATATCACCAACCGAAAACACATCATTATCAGAAATTAAGACATCGGCAGAAAAAGGTGCGATTTCAACTCCGCCTACTATAGCCTCGTTAACAATGTTGTCAGAAAGTGCAGGATTGTCAAATTCACCTATAGCAATTTTTACACCTGTTTTTTTACGCAAAATATCTGCTCCGCCAATATGGTCAAAATGAGCGTGGGTAATAAGAATTAAAGCCTCTTTGTCAGAATTGTTTTGCAAAAACTCAAGAGTTCTTACATCTTCATATCCCGGGTCAATTACAATAGCCGCTTTGTCGGTAGAAACCAAATAACAATTTGTGTCTCTTAAAATCAATCTCTCAATTTTCATTATTTATCACTTTTCTTCCAAATATCTGTATCATAAATAATTGTTACAGGACCATCGTTTACAAGGCTCACCTTCATATCGGCGCCGAAAATTCCTTTTGCGACTTTTTTCACACCATTTTTGATCAGCTCATCGCAAAAACACTCATAAAGCTCATTAGCCATATTCGGCTCCATAGCATTTATGAAAGAGGGTCTGTTCCCCTTTTTTACATCAGCTAACAATGTAAACTGTGAAATAGCCAAAATTTCGCCGCCAATATCAAGAATTGAAAGGTTCATTTTATCGTTTTCATCGCAAAAAACACGCAAATTTGCAGTTTTACGTGCTAAAAGCTCTGCTTCGGCCTTTGTATCACCCTCGGCGGCACCAAGTAAAATCATATATCCTTCGCCACAATCGCCGACAATTTTACCATCTACCGATACAGAAGCATTTTTAACCCTTTGAATAATAGCTTTCATTTACTGATTTATCCTCTCTACAGAAAAAGCACCTGAAATTTTTTCAATTCTCGAAATAATACTTCTTAAGTGCTCAACATTTTCAGCGCTGACAGTAACAGTTACTGTGCAGTTGCCATCCTTCATTTCACGAGCGTTTATACTGTGAATCGGAACGTGCATATTGTTGATTGCGTTCATAACATCAATTACGATACCATCACGATTGATAAACATAGCTTGAATTGTTGTGGTAAAGGAATCATTACTCTTGCTTCCCCAATGTGCATTTATCCAACGGTCAGGCTCGGCTGCCAAATGGATATCGTGAGGAACATTATTACAATCCCTTTTATGAATAGAAACACCGTGACCACGAGTAATAAAACCGATGATGTCATCCCCGGGAAGCGGCGCACAGCATTTTGAAAGCTTAATAAGGCAATTATCAATACCTTCAACAATAACACCTTCAGAAGATTTTGCCGCCTTACTTTCTCGGATGGGTACAATTTCGGGCTGCTTCTTAACCGTTTGTCTTCTGTTGTAATCATCTTTGATACGAGGAATAATTTTTGAAAGCAATATTCCGCCATAACCGATAGCAGCATAAAATTCTTCAGAGTTTACAAATTTATTACGCTTTGCAAATTCCTCGATATACTCTAAATATTCACTTTCATTAAAGCGAATTTCATTTCTGCGAAGCTCCTTCTCAAGCTCGAGCTTGCCGGCGGCAATATTTTCTGTCCTCTTTTCTCTTTTGAACCAAGAACGGATTTTTGCTTTTGCCGAGGAGGTAACTGCAATATTGAGCCAATCTCTGCTCGGTCCGTGACCGACAGCATTGGTGGTTAATATTTCGATTACCTCACCTGTTTTTATTTCGTGGTTAATCGGTACAATTTTACCATCAACCTTTGCACCTACCATACGAACTCCGACTGCCGAGTGGATAGCAAATGCAAAGTCAACAACAGTAGCTCCCGAGGGCAAATTTATTACATCGCCTTTAGGAGTAACTGCAAAAACATCTTCTTGTGATAAATCGACCTTTATGCTTCTTACAATGTCGGTAGCATCGGAGGAAGTGGTTTGATTTTCCAAAATCTGTCTAATCCAAGCAAGTCTGTCCTCAAGGCTTTTTTCATCTTTAGAAATACCCTCTTTATACTTCCAATGAGCCGCAATACCAAACTCTGCAGTATGGTGCATATCGAAAGTACGGATTTGTATTTCAAAAGGAATACCTGCACGACTGATAACGGTAGTGTGAAGCGACTGATACATATTTGGTTTTGGAGTTGAAATATAGTCCTTGAATCTGTTAGGAATAGGTCTGAACATATCGTGCATTATACCGAGGATATTATAGCAATCAGCAACCGTGTCGGTAATAATACGGATAGCATACAGGTCATAAATTTCATCAAAATCCTTGCCCTGCATATACATCTTGCGATATATACCGTGAATAGATTTCACACGACTTTGATAGGCAATATTGATTTTAGGCATATCTGCGCCTAAACGTTCCTCAATTTTTTTCCTTATTTCCTCTAAAACGCTTTCACGTTCTTTATGGTGTAAAGAAAGTAATTTTTCGATTTCAGCGTATGCTACAGGGTCAAGGTGTTTAATACTTAAATCTTCAAGTTCCTCTTTGACAGGTCTGATACCTAATCTGTGGGCTATAGGAGCATAAACCTCAAGCGTTTCAACAGCCTTATCACGCTGTTTTTGCTCGGGCATTGCATCAAGAGTTCGCATATTATGAAGTCTGTCAGCAAGCTTTATAATAATTACCCTGATGTCCTGACCCATAGCAATCAGCATTTTCCTAAGGCTTTCAGCTTGTTGTTGTTCTTTGGTTGAAAAGTTGAGTCTGCCGATTTTGGTGACTCCATCCACCAAAAGAGCAACCTCGGGACCAAAGATTCGCTTAATATCCTCGGCAGTAGTTTCTGTATCTTCGACAACATCGTGTAAAAGTGATGCTGCTACTGACTGTGAATCCATACCGAGCGATACAATAATTTTTGCAACATTTAAAGGATGAATATAATAATCCTCATTAGTCCTACGTTTTTGTCCATCGTGAGCGGTAACACAAAGCTCAAAGGCACGTTTTATCAAATCATAATCATAGCCTGTGCCGAATTTGTCCATTGTCGATCTTAAATCGTTATAATCTTTTAAATGATAATCAAGCATTGTTTCCGCTCCTTTCTGTAAGAATTTTAAAGGTTTTTGAATTTAAAAGGTCAGTTTTATTAGCCGAAGCCACACTCTTATATCGACCGTTTTCATAAAATATTAAACCAAGCTCACACAAAACCTTTAGTGAAATTAAGGTTTTGCCAAGACCGATTTCCAATAAAAAAAGATATTTCAGTTTATCTTCACTTATTGGATTTTCGAGGACTTTTTTGTAAATTTGACCTACCTGTGATCTGGTCGGCAATAAATTATCAACAATATATTCTTTACCGGAACAAAAGGCATTAAATGCGGCTAAATCCATAAAAAGCTTATCATCATCAGTACCGTTAAGTCTTATAGCCTTAGTCAATACACTGACGGTATATTCACCGTTGTAAAGGTTAGGCTCAACTGTGACAGCTAAATCGAGAACATCTCCGACATTAAAACAAAAATCATCGGAGGATACGCCAAAAAGCAAGGTTTGAAATGAATTAGCACCCTTTGAAAAAAGCAGTCTTAAATGCTTGTTGTTGGACATTGGTGTAATTCTCTCAAGCTTTACTCCATACACACCAAAAAGCGGAGTCGGATTTTCTGTGCCATAAGGCTCTAATACAGAGAGCGCAAATGCCAAATCCAATGATAAGGCTTGCGGATTTAACTTACAGTCAAGCTGTATTTGCGGTGGAGTGAAAGGTGATTTATCGGCATATAAATTTATTTTGTCACGAAAAGCATCGATATTATCCACAGAAATAGTAATACCTGCCGCTTGGGAGTGGCCGCCAAACTTAATGAGCAAATCTTCACAAGAAGAAATAGCATCAAAAATATTAAATCCCGGTACACTTCTTGCAGAGCCCATTAAAATATCACCATCAGATGAAAGTAAAATGACAGGCGCACCGTAACGCTCTGCTATTCTAGCAGCAGTAATACCAATAACCCCGTGATGCCAATTTTCGCCACTTACGACAATTACACGGTCATACTTTAAATTATCTTTTTCTATTTTCTCAATGCAAGAAGCAAAAATTTCTTTTTCTAATCTTTGTCTTCGTGAATTTTCATCATCAATTTCGTTTGCAAGGACCAATGCTTCCATCATATTCTCGCAGAGTAAGAGTTCAACCGCCCTGTCAGCTTTTCCCATACGCCCTGCTGCATTTATGCGGGGAGTGAGCGAAAAAGCAATACGAGTTGAAGTAAAGTTATCCTTTTTTACCGCCGAAACATTTAAAAGTGCACTAATGCCAACATTGGAATTTTCTTTAATTTTATCAATGCCAGCCTTTACAATGCTTCGGTTTTCAAGTTTCAGTGGCATAACATCAGCGACAACTGCAGTAGCCAAAATGTCGGCATATTCCCACAAAAGCTCTTCCGGTTCTTTATCCTCTAAAACACAAATCAGTCTAAAGGCAACCTCTGCACCACAGATTTCCTTAAATTCCGAAGCGCAATCGCTTCTGTGTGGATTAACAACTGCATCGGCGTGCGGTAATGTACCCTTGGGCAAATGGTGATCGGTTATAACTACCTTCATACCGAGCTGTTTTGCAAGTTCGATTTCCTCAAAACAAGCTATGCCATTATCAACAGTTATAATAAGCTTTACATCTTGCTCGCTTAAATATTTGACTGCATCACAATTCATACCATACCCTTCGCTAAATCGGTCAGGAATATAGTAGATAGAATCAGTACCTAAGGAGTTGAAATATTTTTTAAGAATTGCTACTGCGCAAACACCATCGCAATCATAATCACCATAAATCGCAATTTTTTCATTTTTTTCGATGGTATCACGAATAATTTTTGCGGCTTTTTCGATATCTGCCATTTGATAAGGGTCGGAAAAATATGGCTCATCAGAAATGAATTGCTCAAATTCACAATAATCGGTATATCCTCTGGCAGTGGCAATTAGCGCTACTATCGGGTCAACATCACATTCAGCACTTAAATCTTTAGCTAACTCTTTGTCGTAATTCTTGACAACCCACTTTTTAAAGCCCATAAATACACCGCCCTTATTTAAAATATACTTATCCAATATAATAATATATTTTAACACTTTAAATATTATATTGCAATATATTTAAACAAAAAAATCTCCGTCCAAGCGGAGATTTTAAAGATTATCGGTCAAAAATATTATTTCCCTTTGTGTCTATAGCGACAATAAGCGGAAAATTTTCAAATTTAAGGCGTTTTATCGACTCGCAACCTAAATCATCAAATGCGATAACCTCACATTCGGTAATATTGAGCGAAGCCAACGCTCCGGCACCGCCGATTGCACACAGATATAAAGACTTATTACGCATAATTGCATCAATAACTTCCCTGTTTCTCTCACCCTTGCCAACAGTAGCGACAAGTCCCATGTCATAAAGCGTTGGAGCATACGGGTCTAAACGAGCAGAGGTTGTCGGCCCACAACTGCCGATTGCAAGTCCTTTAGGTGTGGGGGTCGGCCCTGCATAGTATATAACCGAGTTTTTGATACTAAATGGTAAACTTTCACCTTTTTGGATAAGCTCGAAAATCCGTTTGTGCGCCGCATCACGAGCGGTATATACAGTGCCCGAAAGGTAAACCTTATCCCCGACCGAAAATTCGCCGGAAATAGCTTTTAAGTCGGTTACATTTAGTCTATATTCTTTCATTTTACAATGCTTTCATAGATTTCGATAAATTCTTCTTTTGCCTCTTGTGCATTTGAAGAATTATCAGTAATCTGCTTTTTGGTATCCTCTAATGATGCAATTAGTGCCTCAACTTCATTTACAAACTCGTTAGAGGTTTTTGTGATATTCTCACGAAGTAAGGATAACGATTCGTGTGCTTCATCAATTGAGCTTAAATTTCGGTCAACCTCTTGGGAAATCAGCTTTGCATTGTTTTCTGAATTTTCAATAATAGCTTGAGCATTTGCTTGTGCTACCAAATAAAGCTTTCCGATGTTTTCTGATAAACGCTCGATTTCCTCATACTTTGCGTTAAATTCCGCAAGCTTTCTTTCGAGTTCATCACGCTCAAGCGTTATCTTTTTGTTATCCTCTTTCAAGGTGTCGATACTACCATTTAATTCCTTTATTTCACCGTTAAGCTTCTTTTCTAATGCGGCAGATTTTTTGTGGCTATTTTCAATATAAGCCAAAACATCTGCACAATTAAAACCAAATAAGCTTTTCTTAAATCCTGCCATTTTACTCAAATCCTTATTTTTTAAATTTTATAGCTAATAGCACAACCGTAACTATGATAACAAATACGGCGGCTGAAATCCCTATAATCAGCGGTAAATTACTCGTTTTAGTTTCGTTTTGGGTGTTATCTGCTTTTAAATCATCGTTTTGTTCAACTATTGGTTCATCATCGAAAGTTATTTCTTCGATACCTTGGAGCGCTTCCTCTGTCGGAACAGCATCACCTGTATAAACACCGAAATTATCGTAAATATGCTTCCAGGTTACCGCTTCAACATCATCATTTTCAGAGATAAACTTCAAAACTTCTTCTAAATCATCTTTTGAAATTTCATTAAAATCGTGTGCAAAGAGAATAATCCAATCTTTATTTTGTTGCGCTGTTTCTATCACTCGAATAGTCCTGCGTGCAGTTGTCATATTTTTTCGCACATTTTGATACTGCGGTGATACACCGTAAAGGTCGGAATATTTGTAATACTTACGAGTTACACCCTCGATAAAATCATAATCTGCAGTCGCTTCTTCCCCACCGTTTCCAGCACAAATAATACCGTTTACATCGAAGCCGTATGAACGAAGCAGTTTAAAGGATTCGCCAAACTCAAAATCGAGTTTCTCGAACTCCTCTTTAGTTCCGGTGGTGTTAGACTCTGTAAAAACATAATGAGAATATGTATGCGATAAAATCTCTCCGCCTTCAGACTCAATTTCCTTTAAAAGCTTTATTAGTTCGGGATTATCTTTAACTCCTTGCCCAATAACTGCACAGGACATCGGAATATCATACTTTTTGAAAAGCTCGAAGCATTCCTTTGTAAAAGGCATACGGTTGTCATCAAAAATAAAAGTCACATAAGTTTTATCAAACTTTTTCATCTCGAAATCATCCTTTGCTGAAGCGCTGACTAAAAAAGATTGAAGCAGTAAAATCAGCGAAACAACAAAAACTGTCAATTTTTTAAAAACAAGCATAGACATCCACCATAAAAATTACTATTTAGAATTATAGCAGATAGATGCAATATTTTCAAGCATTTTTATTTGACAAGACAAGTTAAAAATAGTATTATTGTTTTGTATAATTTTTTTGGAGATTTTTTATGGATTTTTTAAATTTAAGGAAACAAGTTATAAAGAAATATTTTGGTCAAATGAATGATATGCAGTTTAAGGCTGTCACTACGGTTGATGGTCCTTTGCTTGTTCTTGCGGGTGCCGGCAGCGGTAAAACCACCGTTTTAGTCAATAGAATTTTAAATCTTGTGAAATTCGGCGATGCCTATAACAGTAGCTATATACCTTATTACACCGATGATGAAATAGCACAAGCTAAGGATTATTTAGCTGATAAAACAAACGATATTTATGGTGCTTCCTTTTCGGTTAACCCTGTAAAGCCTTGGCAAATTTTAGCAATCACCTTTACCAACAAGGCGGCAGGAGAATTAAAGGAACGTATTGCCGCAAAATTAGGTGAAGATGCCAATGATATTTGGGCAGGTACTTTTCACTCTGTTTGCGGAAAAATCTTGCGAAGAAATGCAGATTTAATCGGCTATTCTTCTAATTTTACAATTTATGATACAGATGACCAGCGCAGACTTATGAAGGAAATTATGAAACAGCAAAGTATTGATGATAAATTCTTATCTCATAAATCTGTTTTATCTGCAATTTCGAGTGCTAAAGATAAACTTATATCCCCGAAAGAATTTGCCGCCTCTTGCGGTATTGATGTAAGACAAAAAACTATTGCACAGTTATATTCCCTTTACCAAAAAGCTCTCAAAAACGCTGATGCTATGGATTTTGATGATATGATTGTCAATACAGTCGAATTACTTGATAAAAATTCCGAGGTTTTGGATTATTACACAAATAAATTCAAGTATGTAATGGTCGATGAATATCAAGACACCAATCACGCTCAATATGTACTTGTAAGCTTGCTCGCATCTAAAAACAATAACCTTTGTGTAGTCGGTGATGATGACCAGAGTATCTACCGTTTCAGAGGTGCTACTATTGAAAATATTCTCAATTTTGAGGATGAATACAAGGATGCAAAAACAATTCGACTTGAGCAAAATTACCGTTCTACTTCTAACATTTTAAACGCTGCAAATGCGGTTATTGCCAACAACAAAGGCAGAAAAGGTAAAAATCTTTGGACCGACAACGGTTTAGGCGAAAAAATCACTATCTTCACCGCCGAGGATGAACGTGATGAAGCGAGATATGTTGCCGACAGCATTTTGGAAAATGTCAGACTCGGCAGCAGTTTTTCCGACCACGCAATACTTTACCGTATGAACGCTCAATCAAATGCTATTGAAAACATATTTGCCCGTAGCGGAATTTCATACAAAATAATTGGCGGCAACCGTTTCTTTGACCGTAAAGAAATCAAGGATGTTATTGCATATCTACAGCTAATTAACAACAATAATGACAATTTAAGGCTAAAAAGAATAGTAAACGAACCAAGGCGTGGTATAGGTGACACCACAGTAAATCACGCACAAGAAATTGCCGACCAACTTGGCATTTCGATTTTTGAGGTTTTACATCACGCCGAGGAATACGCTGCCCTTTCACGTAGTGCTAACAGAATTAAGGGCTTTTGTGATATTATTGATGAATTAACCGAGCTATCAGAGAATTTAAGCATTAGTGAGCTTTTTGAAAAAATGCTTCAGCTCACGGGCTACACCGAGGCACTCTCGCTACAAGGCATTGAGGAGCACGACCGACTTGAAAACGTTAAGGAATTTGCTTCAACAATTGCACAGTTTGAGCTTGAAAATGAAGAGCCAACCCTTTCCTCCTTCCTTGAAGATATTGCCCTTGTAAGCGATATTGATGCACTAAACGAAAGTGATGATAAGGTTGTTCTTATGACTGTTCACTCTGCAAAAGGTCTCGAATTTAAAAATGTTTATTTAGTAGGTATGGAGGAAGGAATATTCCCCGGCAATCAATCCATTTTTTCAGGACCCGAAGAAATTGAGGAGGAACGCAGACTTGCATACGTTGCAATTACACGTGCCAAGAAAAAGCTCTACATCACAAATGCCGCTATGCGTATGATGTTCGGTACTACCTCACGCAATTTACCCTCTCGTTTTGTCAAGGAAATTCCCGACAGTTTATCGAACTTTGATGGATATGTTAAGCATTTCGTTTCAACTCCCGTTCCTACAAAAACGAGAGCCGATATTTATAAAAATTCTTTTACCACAGCTCCTTCAAAATCCACATACAGCAGTACCCCAAAGTCTTCTTTCAGCCCTTCTTCTATTGCAACTTCAAAACCCGCTACAATTTATTGTGTAGGTCAGGTTGTAACTCATAAAACCTTTGGAAAAGGAATGATAATTTCTGTGACACCGATGGGTGCTGACACGATGCTCGAAATTGCTTTTGACAATGTAGGAACCAAAAAAATTATGGCTAATTATGCAAAATTAATAATTTAGCAAAAACTTTTCTTCTATTGTATGTTATTATATTTTCGAATATAAATTGAGGTGATATTCTTGATAAACAGCTCAAAAAGTATTAAAAAAGCTTCACGTAAAATTTTCGGTGAAAATGCAGTTGCATCTATACTTGTCACCTGTATTTGCCTTTTTGTTTATTTCATAATATACATCGCAACCGCAATCTTTGCTTTTTCAAGTATGGAAATTGTTGCTACAATACTGTTTTTGGTTTGCGGCGTTTTGTTTTTAGGACCGATGATTCTCGGACTAATTCGTTTTTTCAATCGTACACTAATTAACGAAAAAGATAATCCCATTTCGATTTTTTACTATTTTACAAGTAAAAGAAAATATTTAAAATCATTGTCTTTTATCTTGTTGTTTTTTGGGAAAATACTTTTTAGAGGTGTTTTACTTTATCTTCCCGCAATTTTTATATGGTTTTTTGCAACCGACACTTTTTACTCCTTTTTCAATCTCAATATCCCCTTTTGGAGTAGTAATTTGCAACCCTTTATCATTGGAATCAATGTTATTGCAAGTGTCTTTTTTGTATTCTATATAATCAAATTGTATTTGGCACCCTGCCTATTTGTTATTGATGAGAATATGGATGTTGATGAATGCTTTTTGATGTCAAAGGTTATTTCAAAAAAATCATCTGTTGATTATATTTTTATGGCATTTTCTTTCTTTGGTTGGATAATATTGTCGGTTCTGTGGGTACCTCTGATTTTTACAGTACCTTATTTTTTGATTGCATATTTAATACACTCGAGACAGGCTATTTATGAATATAATTCTCACGTAGATACTCTGCAACAAAACAATATTCAACAATATTACGAGGGTGTTTGAAATGTTAAATAAGATAATATTAGCCTCCGCTTCTCCAAGGCGTAAAGAACTGCTCTCTGTAATAACCGACAATTTTTCGGTTAAGCCATCAGATATTCAAGAAATAATCCCCGATAATTTGGATGTTTATTCCGTACCGGAATATCTGTCAAAATTAAAGGCTTCTGATGTTGCTGCAACAAATCCCGGTTATCTGGTTATTGGTGCCGACACCAGTGTTATAATCGAAAACGAAATTTTAGGAAAACCGAAAACCAAAACAGATGCTTATAATATGATTAAAAAATTATCCGGCAAAACACACTATGTGGTGACAGGCTGCACCTTGATTTTAAGTGATAAAGTTCTCTCCTTTTCCGACAAAACTGCTGTCACCTTTTATCCCTTAGCTGAAGCCGAAATTCAAGAATACATAAATACCGATGAGCCTTATGACAAAGCCGGAGGTTATGGAATTCAAGGCAAAGGCTCACTTTTAGTTGAAAAAATTGATGGTGACTACTTCAATGTAGTAGGACTACCGATTGGGAAATTAAATAAGGCAATAAAAGAAATCTCAGGCTAAAAATAACCTGAGATTTTAATTTTAAAAATATTTCTTTTTATTCGCTTTATTAACCGCAATTATCCCGCCGCAGCTGCCCGAAAGGATATAGATTATCAACCTAAATAATGTATTAAGTGTAAAATGACTATCACTTGTAAATAATGAACTTAAGGTAAACAAAACAAATATTGATATGCCAGTGATAAAGCCAATTAAAAATCCTTTTTGTTTACTTTTTTTAGCAACAAAAAAGGAGGTTAGCAAAACTCCTATTGCTACCGAAATTGTGGCAAAAAGTGTAGCATAACTAAAATCAATTTCTAAAAATAGCATAGCCGCCGCAAAGAGAATTACTGAAGCAAGCGAGGAAAAAAGGAAAACCCCAAGATATAACAAAATACCTTTTAAAGCAAAAACTTCTTTTAACATAAAAACCCCTCCGAATAATACATTGTATTCGAAGGGGATAAAATTTATTATTATTTTTTAAGGGGAGTTTCATCGTGAACAGTTAAGTTCTGCTGTAAAGCCCAACGAGAAAAAGTAAGCTTTGAGTGGTCGCTTAAAGATTCGAGAACCATTGTTTCCTCTTTTAAGGAAATAACTCTGCCGTGAATACCTCCGATTGTGATTACTTCATCACCAACCTGAAGATTTTCACGCATTTCTTTTTCTTTCTTTTGTTTTTTCTTGTTTGGACGAATAAGTAAAAGGTACATAAGACCGAAAATTACAGCATAAATCAAAATCATAGGAAGAATGCTTGTTGTAGTTGAAGCTGCTAAAGTTATAGGATTAAAATTCATTAAATTTGACCTCCAAAAAATTACTAAAATTCATTATACCCGAAGTTTCCTGCATTTGCAAGAAAAATTTACATTAAATTCGTGTAGAATAAATAATTTCCTTTTCCTTCTTAAATTCGTGGAATCTGCCTTCATCTAACGCATTTCTTATATCAATCATCAAATGGTTGTAAAACCAAAGATTATGCATAACAAGAAGTCTGCCCGCTAACATTTCCTCTGCTTTAAGTAAATGACGAATATATGCTTTACTGTAACGCTTGCATACAGGACAGTCACAATTTGTGTCAATAGGAGTCATATCGTGGTCATACTTTTTGTTGTTGATGTTTATAATTCCTTGTGAGGTAAAAAGATGTCCGTGTCGGGCATTTCGGCTCGGCATTACGCAGTCAAACAAATCTACACCACGTTCAACCGCATTTAAAATATTAGCAGGAGTGCCCACACCCATTAAATATCTTATTTTATCCTTTGGCATTACGGGAGTTACATTTTCGATTATATCGTACATAATCTCGGTTGGCTCACCTACAGCAAGTCCGCCGATTGCATAGCCATCCAAATCAAGCTCGGCAATTTCTTTCATATGCTCAACTCTCAAATCTCTGTAGGTACAGCCTTGGTTAATACCGAAAAGCATTTGTTCCTTATTGATGGTGCTTTCGAGCGAATTAAGGCGTTTCATTTCATCCTTACAGCGCTTTAGCCAACGTGTTGTTCTTTCACAAGAAGCTTTAGAATAACTGTGCTCTGCGGGATTTTCAACGCACTCATCGAAAGCCATCGCAATAGTCGAAGCCAAGTTAGACTGTATTCTCATACTTTCCTCAGGACCCATAAAAATACGTCTGCCGTCAACGTGACTTTGAAAGGTTACGCCCTCCTCATTTATTTTGCGAAGTGAGGAAAGTGAAAAAACCTGAAATCCACCGCTGTCGGTCAAAATCGGACCGTCCCAAGTAGAAAATTTATGAAGACCGCCACATTCCTTGATTAGCTCATCGCCGGGCCTTACATGTAGATGATACGTATTAGAAAGCATTACTTGACAATCAAGCGCTTTTAAATCTTCGGCAGAAACAGCACCCTTTATTGCACCCTGCGTTGCAACATTCATAAAAGCCGGAGTTTGTATCACTCCCCTATTTGTATGAAATTCAGCTCGTCGGGCGTCACCCTCGGTTTTAAGTAGTTTATACATAATTTCTCCTAATAATTTAGTCTTTGTACAGTATAAAATAAAACAACCGAAAATGCAACCTTTTTCAAATAAAAAGAGCAGGTTCATCACCTGCTCTAAATTTTCAAAAATTATGCTAATTTTGATTTTGCTGTAAGTTGTTTAATTATATACAAAACAAGAATTGTTACAACTGCGGCAATAGGTAGAACTATCATCCAATTCTTTACAAATCCTGATACAATATAGAAGACAAAGGAAATGCCCGCAACTGTAAGTGAATACGGAAGCTGTGTTGAGACGTGATTGATGTGGTCACATTGTGCACCGGCAGATGACATAATTGTTGTATCCGAAATCGGTGAGCAATGGTCGCCGCAAACAGAACCTGCAAGACAAGCAGACAAACCTATAACAGCAAGCTCACTGCCAACGGGGAAAATTCCTAAAACAATCGGAATCAAGATACCGAAAGTACCCCATGATGTGCCGGTAGCAAAAGAAATGAAGCAAGCAACAAGGAATATAATTGCGGGTAAGAAATTATTAAGAGCACCTGCATTTGCCAAAGCTTCTTTTACAAATGTATCAGAATCAAGCAAGCCTGTCATATTTTTAAGTGAAGTAGCAAGTGTCAAGATAAGAATTGCAGGAACCATTGCGTTAAAGCCTTTGGGAATACATTGCATAGCCTGCTTGAAGGTTACAAGACGTCTTGCAACAAAGTAAATCATAATTACTACGAGCGCAATTAAACCGCCCCAAGGAAGTGCAACGGTAGCATCAGTATTGGCAAAAGCATCAGCAAAGCTTAGACCGCCTGTTTGGCCGATTTTGTAAAGTGCATAAACACAAATACCGATAAGTACAATGATAGGAAGAATAAGGTCAATTACCTTAGACTTGGGCTTTTCAAGAAGCTCTTCTGAATTATATTCAACTTCCTTTTTATCCTTAACCTCGCCACCGCTTGTGAACAAATCGCCCTTGAGTGCGTTAAATTCATGGATACGCATTGGACCGTAATCAAACTTCATAAGAGTTAATGCAATAATGAAAACAAAGGTTAATATTGAATAGAAATTATACGGAATAGCTTTAATAAAATAAGTAAAACCATCAGCAGCAATTTCATTGTCGTTAAAGACATTTGTAACAGCAGCAGCCCATGAAGAAATAGGTGCAATCATACAAATCGGAGCCGCAGTAGCATCAATTAAATATGAAAGCTTTGCACGTGAAATCTTTGCCTTATCAGTAACAGGGCGCATAACCGCACCAACAGTTAAACAGTTGAAATAGTCGTCAATAAAGATAAGTACGCCAAAACAGAATGTTGCAATAGATGCGCCTACCTTGGTTTTAACGTGCTTTGCCGCCCAGTTACCGAACGCTTGTGAGCCGCCTGCGTTATTAAGAAGTGCTACAATAATACCGAGAACTACAAGGAACACAAAAATACCTGCAGTACCCGAAACAGAAGCGATTAAACCTTCATTAACAATTTTATCAACACTATCAAGTGGTTTGAAGCCTGTTGACAATAAAGCACCTGCTAAAACACCGACAAAGAGTGATGAATAAACCTCCTTGGTGAGCAGTGCCAATCCGATTGCGACAACCGGCGGGAAAAGTGACCACAAAGTGCCTATTGGAGCTTTAACAGAGCCGTTAAATGCGCAAAGTACGCCGAAGCCCACTACAAAAGCTACAATCAAAAACTTGCCAATAATTTTTTTGGTATTCATTGATTTTTTTACCTCCTGAAATTGAAAATATTGGAATTATATTTTATATGATAACACAACACCTCAACCAAAGTCAATTATTAGTTCATAATTTGTTAAAAAGTAGTTATTTAATACCCCATTCTGATTGACAAATCATACCATAGGATGTATAATATATTGGTTAAATTATGTATTAAGGATGTATCTTGTATGAAATGGACTTCACTTAACGAGCTTCGTGAAAAATACTTACAGTTTTTCGAGTCAAAGGAGCATTTAAGACTTAATAGCTTTTCGCTCGTTCCCAATAACGACAAATCTCTTTTGCTTATTAACTCGGGTATGGCTCCGATGAAAAAATACTTTACAGGCGAGGTTACTCCCCCTAAAAACAGAGTAACCACCTGTCAAAAATGTATCAGAACTCCCGACCTTGAGCGTGTTGGAATTACCGCACGACACGGTACTTTTTTTGAAATGCTCGGAAACTTCTCCTTCGGCGATTATTTCAAAGAACAGGCAATTGAGTGGGCTTGGGAATTTTTGACAGTAACACTCGAAATCCCCGCCGACAGACTTTGGCCTTCTGTTTACGAGGAGGATGATGAGGCTTACGCTATTTGGCGTGACAAAATTGGTGTGGCAGAGGAGCATATTGTAAAGCTCGGTAAAGCCGCCAATTTCTGGGAGCACGGTACAGGTCCTTGCGGTCCTTGCAGTGAAATTTACTTTGACCGTGGTGAAAAATACGGTTGTGGCTCACCTGATTGCAAACCCGGCTGTGACTGTGACAGATATATGGAAATCTGGAACAATGTATTCTCACAGTTCAATAATATGGGAGATGGCACATATACCGAGCTTGAGCATAAAAACATTGATACAGGTATGGGACTTGAACGCCTTGCCTGCATTATGCAGGATGTTGACAATATGTTCGAGGTTGACACAATCCGCAACATTTTAGACAAGGTTTGTGAAATTTCGGGTAAAACTTATGGCAAGGATAGCGCTACCGATATTTCTATCCGTGCTATTACTGACCACGCTCGTGCCGCAACATTTATGATTAGCGATGGTATCATTCCTTCAAACGAGGGCAGAGGTTATGTTCTTCGCCGAATTATCCGCCGTGCAGTTCGCCACGGAAAGCTTATAGGCATTAACCATCCCTTCTTTATGGAGCTTTGCGATGTTGTTATAAATGAAAATAAATCAGGTTACCCTGAGCTTGTTGAGAAGAAGGAGCTGATTACTAAGGTTATTACCAACGAAGAGGCTTCATTTAATAAGACTATTGACCAAGGACTTTCAATGCTTGAAGCCCTCACAAAAGATGGCTCTACCCTTTCGGGTGAGGATGCGTTTAAGCTTTATGACACATACGGATTCCCGATTGACCTTACAATCGACATTTTAGCCGAAAAAGGTATGTCCGTTGATGAGGATAGATTTAAGGAGCTTATGAACGAGCAAAGAGAAAAAGCTCGTAACGCTCGTAAGGCATCTGATGGCGAAAGCTGGAAAAGTGATGGTATTCAGTTTGAAAATATAGAACCTACAGAGTTTTTAGGTTACACCGATGAATTTACCACTGCTTGTGTTCTGGACATCGTGAGTGATGGTGAGCACGTGGGTACTATAAGTGAAGGCAGTAATGCAGTAATTGTACTTGACAAAACTGTTTTCTACGGTGAAGGCGGCGGTCAGGTTGGCGATACAGGACTACTGACTAATGAAACTGCCGATTTTGTTGTTACAGATACAAAGAAAACCGCTGATGGCATTTTTACACACTTTGGTACACTTAATAGTGGTAGCATTTCGGTTGGCGACACCTTAAATGCTATAATTTCTGTTGAGCGCAGAAATGCAATCCGTAGAAATCATACCGCCGCTCACCTTTTACAAGCAGGTCTTCGTGCGGTACTTGGAACCCACGTTGAGCAGGCAGGTCAATTAGTAAACGAAAAGGCGGTTCGCTTTGACTTTACACACTTCTCTGCCCTGACCCCTGATGAAATCAAAGCTGTAGAAAGTTTTGTAAACACCGCAATTTTAAAAGGCATCGAAGTTCTTAATGAAGAAATGCCTATAGATGAGGCTAAAAAGCTTGGTGCGATGGCGCTCTTTGGTGAAAAATACGGTGATGTTGTTCGTGTTGTAGCAGCAGGAGACACTTCTATCGAGCTTTGCGGTGGTACACACGTTGATAATACCGCAAAATTAGGTCTTTTCCACATAACCTCCGAATCAAGCGTTGCCGCAGGTGTTAGACGTATTGAAGCGGTAACAGGCTTCTCTGTTATGGATATAATCTATAAAAATACAGAGCTTATGACACAGACTGCAAGCATTATTAAAGCACAAAATGTCAACGACATTGCAAAACGTGCCGAAAGCGTAATAGCAGAGCTTAAAGATACACAAAAAGCGCTTGAAAGCGCCGAACAAAAGCTTGCCGGTTCTAAAATTGATGATATTCTCAAAAATGCAATTTCTTTAGGCGAAACAAAGCTCGTAACCGCTCGTTTTGATGGAACTTCTGCTGATGAACTACGCAAAATGACCGATACTGTAAAAGCAGAAAACGCCGACACGGTAATTATTTTAGCAGCAGTAAACGGTGAAAAGCTTACTATTTGTACCGCTTGTGGAAAAAGTGCTGTTGCTAAAGGTGCACACGCCGGTAACATCGTTCGTGAAATCGCAAAGCTTTGCGGTGGTAACGGCGGCGGTAAGCCTGACAGTGCTATGGCTGGCGGCAAGGATGTCACCAAGCTTGATGAGGCATTAAATTCTGCTTCAGATGTCGTAAAGGCATTACTTAGATAAGGAGTGTTCGATATGAACGATTGTTTATTCTGCAAAATTGTGAAGGGCGAGATTCCATCTACCAAGGTTTACGAGGATGAATTTGTCTATGCGTTTTTGGATATAGAACCACAGGCTCCCTTTCACGCAATTGTAATTCCTAAAGAGCATATTGCTTCTGCCGATGAAATCACAGCCGATAACAGTATCTTAATCGGCAAAGTTTTTGAAGCAATAGCAAAAATTGCAAGACAAGAAAATCTTGAAAACGGATACCGAGTTGTCAACAACTGTGGTGAGGATGGCGGACAGACTGTTCATCACATTCACTTTCATCTCCTCGCACGCAGAAATTTAGCTTGGCCTCCCGGCTGATAAAGGAGAATATAAAATGTCAGAATTTCATACAATGAAGATTGCAGGAATAGAAGTTAATCTGGAAAAGTTCCCTGTAAGCGACAGCCTTGATATTGCCGCATTTATCATTTTTGATAATGTCGAACTGACAATTAAAGGTTGTGAGGAGTTACTAAAACGTGTTCCCGAATTTGACGTTATTCTTACCCCTGAGGCTAAAAGTATTCCGATAGCTTACGAAATTGCGAGACAGTCAAATAAGCCTTATATAATTGCCCGAAAAGGCGTTAAGGTTTATATGAGAAATCCGCTCCGTGTATCTGTTCAGTCTATCACAACAAAAAATGTTCAGAAGCTATTCCTCGGCGAAACAGAGGTTAATAGACTTAAAGATAAACGTGTGCTTATCGTTGATGATGTAATAAGCACCGGTGAATCATTAGCGGCAGTGAGAGAGTTGGTTAAAAAAGCCGGCGGCATTGAAGCGGCTACCTGTGCTTTCTTGGCTGAAGGTGATGCAGCTAATCGTGATGATATAATCTTTCTCGAAAAATTGCCTTTATTTTTCAAATAAAAAACCAAATACATACAAAAAAATTCTCCCAAAATTATGGGAGAATTTTTTGCTATTTTTCAACATTTTTCTTCGGGCAAAAATCATTCATCGGGCATTTTTCGCAAAAGCACCTACGTGCTGTACAAATATCCCTACCAAAAAGAACTGCCCTGTGGCAAAAGTCATTTGATTTATCGGGTGGCAAGAGCTTTCGCATAGCTTTTTCAACAGATAGCGGATTTTTAGTGTTTACAAATCCCAAACGGTTACAAAGCCTTATGAAATGCGTATCGCAAACTATTGCAGGCTTTTTGTAAATATCGCCCACCACCAAGTTTGCTGTTTTTCTACCAACGCCGGAAAGCTTTGTCAAATCTTCAATATTATCAGGAACCACACCGTTATAATCAGTCACAAGTGTACGAGCAATAGCAATTAAATCCTTTGCCTTTGTCTTGTAAAGACCGCAGGTTTTTATTAACTCCTCTACCCTTTTTAAATCGGCGTTTGCCATTTTCTCGGCAGTTGGAAACTCTTTAAATAGTGCAGGCGTTACCATATTAACTCGTTTGTCGGTGCATTGAGCAGAAAGTCGTGTAGCAACAAGAAGCTGAAAAGCATCGTTATACTCGAGCGAGCAAATCGCATCGGGATATAGCTTTTCGAGTGCTTCTACTGCTTTTATTGCTAAATCTTTTTTACGCATTTGCACTTTGGAGCTTTAAGTCGCCCGACTTTATAAGACCTAATTTTCTCATACCCTCGGAAATTGCCAAGGTTATAACTGCCGGTAAAACAAAGTGCATTAAGAGAATTTGTAAAAGTGCAGTCACAGGTGCCATACCACCTGCTACCATACTGTCATAAGCCATAAACTGACCGACAAGACCTGCAGAGCCCATACCGGAGCCAACAGGATTACTTACCATTTTAAGTACAGCAGAAGCAATCGGACCCAAAATAGCGCTCGAAAGTATTGCGGGAAGCCAAATTATCGGTTTTTTAACAATATTAGGAACTTGAAGCATTGAAGTACCAAGACCTTGTGCTATGAGACCACCAAATTTATTCTCACGGTAGCTGATTACTGCAAAGCCAACCATATTGCAACAACAACCTATAGTAGCAGCACCCGCAGCTAAACCTGTAATACCCATCGAAACACCGATAGCGGCAGAAGAAATCGGTAATGTCAAAATCATACCCATAAGTACAGAAATTGCAATTCCGCCTAAAATCGGATGAGCTTCAACATTTACATTTACAACATTTCCGAGCCAAATCATAGCATCTGAAATGTAAGGACCGACAAAATAAGCCACAACCGAACCCGATAAAATACAAGCAAGCGGAGTTACAATTATATCAACCTTTGTTTTGCCGGAAACCAAAGCGCCAATTTCTATTGCAACATAAGCCGCAATAAAAGCACCGAGAGGCTCGCCGGGTTTGCTCACTGCAAAAGCTTCATTCAGAACAGTCGGAAAAGCACCAATCATACCGCAAACTGCCGCCGAAACGGTAGTAAGCGGTGAAGCCTTTAATTTACAGGCAACACCGACACCTATGCCGGCACCTGTAAGTGTTTTTGCGACATTACCCATCGCAATTATATATGTACCAACAGCATTATCCCCGACAATAGAACCAATTTGACAAAGTATAGTACCGATAATCAGCGTTGAAAATAATCCATAAGCCATACCGGAAAGTCCATCAATAAAGACTCGATTCAAATACTTCTTGAACATTTAACTTCCTCCTAATTGAAATATTTCTTGAAAAACATTATACTACCAATAATACAAATTCTCAATACCAATTTTGCACTAAATAACTGTATTTTAATTCTTTTTTATTGTAAAAATTTCAACATAGTGATATAATAGGATAAAAGTTTTTATTATGGGGTGTAAAATGACCGATATATATTTAGTAAGACATTGTGAAGCTATGGGAAATGTCAAACGACTTTTTCAAGGTACTACCGATTTAGACATCAGCGAATTAGGTGCCACTCAACTGACCTTTCTCACAAAAAGATTTGAAAATATACCGCTTGATAAGGTGTATTCAAGTCCCCTTATCCGAACTCAAAAAACTGCAAAAGCCATTATTGGCAGCAGAAATATGGAAATCATTACTGAAGAAGGTTTAATCGAACTTCACGGTGGTATTATTGAAGGTAAATCTGTCAAAGAAACCTTTGGCAAAATGCCGGAGCTGCTTGACGCTTGGGAAAACCATCCTCAAGATTTTGCACCAAAGGATGGCGAAAGTATGCGCCACGCTTATGACCGTATTTGGAAAACAGTTTTAAAGCTTGTAGATGAAAATAAAAATAAAACTATCGCACTTGCAACCCACGGTGGTGTCATAAGATGTCTAAATTGTCGTATTCTTCACAATGATATCACAAAATTAAAGGAAATTCCCGTAAGCGACAACACCGGAATAACTCATATTAGATTTGATAACAACCTAAACCCTACAATTATTTCTATGAATAATAGCAGGCACTTGCCGGATATTTACTTGAACCGCAAGGGTAAATTTTCACAGTATATAAACGGTGAATTTAAATTTTAATAACGGAGAAATTTAATGCTTATAATGTCAGTTGACCTCGGAAAAGCGAGGACAGGAATTGCGCTTTCGGATAACAGCGAAAGCTTTGCATTTCCAAAAAAAGTGATAACCGAATACAATGCTCAAAAACTCATTGATAAGATTATTGACTCGGCTAAAGAATATGGAGCAGAGTTAATTGTTGTCGGTAATCCTAAAAATATGGATGGTAGCGAAGGTTCACGTTCTCTTGAATGTCAAGAAATTGCCGACAAAATTCGTGAAAAATCCGAAATAGAAACAATTATGTGGGATGAACGTTGCACAACCGTTTCTGCACATACAGCTCTTAACTACACCGATACTCGAGGAAAAAAAAGAAAAGAGGTTGTCGATGCTGTAGCGGCGGTAATAATTTTAGAAGACTATTTAGCCTATCGAAAAAACACAAAATAATACGCATTTAAAAACTGCTGTAAGGACAATTCTTACAGCAGTTTCTTTCTTACTTATTATATTTTAACTTCAAAAATTCAGCGTACTCTTTAATATCACGCCACATTTCATCGGTGACAACAACTCCTTCACCAAAAAGGAGAGACTTTAAAGCCTCTTCATTTCCTACAGTCATAGGAGCACCACACAAGTAGCCAACACTGACATTAAAATAATCTGCAATTTTGCAAAGCGTGTCGGCAGATAAGCTTTTAAGTCTTCCCTTTTTATAATCTGTAAGAATTGAGCGAGGAATATTGCAATCTCGACAGAGCTTTGTAACGGTAATTCCATTTTTTATGCAAAGTTCTTCAATTAAATCATATACAAAAATCATTCTTTTCTCCTAAATTTCGAAATTTCGTAATTTTGTCCTTGACAAGCTTATATTTACGTATTAAAATTGCAAGTAGTTTACGTTATTACGTAATTATTATATGTTAAAAAAACAATTTTGTCAAGGAGTTTTTATGTATTTTTGTAATCAATGTGGTTCATTTTTCGAAAAAAACGCATCTTGTCCCTTTTGCAATTCAATGGATGTTAGAATAGCCGATTTTACACATTGCAGGTGTTGCGGCGCAAAGCTTAAGGCAGAACAAACAGAATATTGTTCGACAGACTGTAAAAAGAAAGGAAAAATCTTATGGGAACGAGAACGAAGGCGAAAAAATTTATCGCTTGTCTCCCCTCTTAATTTGGTTTTAAGAGAAATTGCAGAATACAACAAAGAACATAATACAAAATTGAGCTATGGACAATATATAGCACTTACGAAGGAGAAGAAAAAATGACTCAAAAGAAAAAGTATTTAAAACAATATCTATTGCAGGAAAACAAAATCAAACGCCTTGTAGAAATGAAAATCACAAAACCAAATGAGGCAAAAAAGTGCCAAATAGAAATAAATAATTGCAAGGCATTGCGACAAGAAATTGAGGAAAAAATTTCAAAAATTGACGATACGCTGCTTTCGGAGCTTTTGTATGAAAAATATATTCTCGGCAAAACCCTCGAAGATATTTCCTTTGACCTTAATTACAGCGTGCGACAAATCGAACGATTACATATTAAAGCACTTGAAAAAATTGAGATTTCATAATCAATTACATATTACACATTACGAATATATGTTATCGCTTCTTTAACGCTTTTCACACCGATGATTTCAAGTGAATCAGGGCAGGAGCTGATTTTCGAAATTGAGGCTTTGGGAACAATGCATTTCGTAAAGCCAAGTCTTGCCGCCTCGTTAATCCGACTCTGAACCCTTGGCACCGAGCGTAGTTCTCCCGAAAGTCCGATTTCGCCAAAAGCAATTAGGTTCTCATCAATCGGGATATCGTGAACACCTGACACAAGCGACAATGCTACACTCAAATCTGCGGCAGGCTCATCAAGGCGCATACCACCGACAATATTAACATAAACATCGAGGTTTGAAAAATTAAGTCCTACCCTCTTTTCGAGTACCGCAATAATAAGATTTAATCGGTTATAATCAAAACCTGTTGCAGTTCTTCGGGCATTTCCGAAACCGCTTTGAGATACAAGTCCCTGCACCTCAGCCAAAATAGGTCTTGTCCCCTCCATAACGCAGGTAATACACCCACCCGAAACATCGGGCATTCTGCCCGACAAAAGCATAGCTGATGGGTTTTCAACCTCGATAAGACCGCTTTCTGTCATTTCAAAAACACCGATTTCATTAGTCGAACCAAAACGATTTTTAATGCCACGCAAAATTCGGTATGCCTGGTTTCGCTCACCCTCAAAATAAAGCACGGTATCAACAATATGCTCCATAACCTTTGGCCCTGCAATGTCGCCGCCTTTATTAACGTGACCGACAATAAAAATCGGAATAGAAAGACTTTTACCTACACGTAGCAACATATTTGTCGATTCTCTTACCTGTACGATGCTACCGGGTGATGATGAAAGCTCGGAAATTGACATTGTTTGAATAGAGTCTATCATCACAATATCGGGCTTTTGAGAATTTATATATTCACATACAGTTCGAGTTTCGGTTTCGGTCATAACCGAGACATTATCACTTTTAACTCCGAGTCTATTAGCACGCATTTTAATCTGCATTGCCGATTCCTCACCCGAAACATAAAGAATATTATGCTCTTTTTGAAGGGCATTACAAATTTGTAAAAGAATAGTTGATTTACCAATACCGGGGTCGCCTGAAAGCAGTACCACCGAACCTTTGACTATACCACTGCCGAGTACACGGTCAAGTTCATCAATATGTGTAATAATGCGCTCCTCATCGGTAAAATCAATTTGTGAGAGTGGCTTTGCGGTTATTTGTCCTGTCAAAATTGGTGGAGACGGGCTTTTTTGAGTTTGAACAACTTGTTCTTCAAATGTATTCCAATTGTTGCAGGATGGGCATTTTCCGAGCCATTTTGATGACTCGTATCCGCACTCGTTACAAATATATACCGATTTGATTTTAGAAGCCATTTTTTAAATCTCCTTAATATTTTTAAAATATTCCGTAATACCACAATAAATTGAAAAAGCCATTTTATTTTGGTAATTTTCATCCTTTAAAAGCTTGAGTTCTGTCGAATTACTTAAAAAACCACATTCGACCAAGACAGCAGGAATAGTAGCATTATGCAAAATGTAAGTACTTGAATTTGCCTGTTTGTTAACACGTTTGTTATCTGGTTGTAACAATTTTACAATGGATTTTTGAATATCATCAGCTATTTTTTTTGAATTTTCATTATTACCGCTGTAAAAAACCTGCGAACCGATAGCAGCAGAGGTTGTAAATTTGTTTAGATGAATACTTATAAATAATGCATCGGGATTATTTTTCATAAGCTGAAGTCTTTGATTCAAATCATCTTTTTTTCGACTTGCAATCGTGGCTTCGGCTATTTTTTCTGTCGAAACATCACTATCTCTTGTCATAATAACCTCAACACCGCTTTGTCTTAGAAAAAAAGCTAATTTAAGGGCAATTTTTAAATTTATATCCTTTTCGAGCGTGCCATCGGTAGCCGATGCCCCACCATCAAACCCGCCGTGGGCTGAGTTAACCAATACTATATCTCGCGCGTGTAAACACGCTTTTGGACGGGGAAGCCGTTCGCAAAAGCAAAGCTTTTGACTGCACTCTTTCCCCGCCAATACCACGCCTGCGCCCTTGAAATTTTGCCTTTTGCAAAATTACGCTCACAAGGTGTTTTTTCGACGCACC
>JAZNWW010000024.1:0-68409 GCA_045593535.1 Acutalibacteraceae bacterium | reverse complement strand
TATTGATGAGTATGAGGTATTAGCATTCGATGATAATGAAGTAACACTATACGATGTAAAACTTCCAATATTCAACAAGACTTATCCCAAAGAGGAATTTGAAAAGCTGTTAGCCGAAAATCCTTTTAACGATCATCTTTTGGTTGAAGTGGAGCTTGAGCAGGTTGAAACGGTAGTTGATAAAGTGGAGGAATCAAACAAAGAGGTTGATACTCTCTGTGCTATTCTAACCGCTTTGAAACTTGATGATATCACCATTCGTTATGAAAATGACGAACTGGTTGCTACCGATGAAGAAACAACCTGGCGTGGCAAGGAGTTTTACGATTTCCTAAACTATGATGTGTTTATGTATCAGGATGACGGTTCGGTTAATGGTATATCTGAAGAACTTTATGCCGATTTCGCGGAGCTTGCCAAAAAGAATGGTACTGCTGCTTTAGATAATCGTTATAGTCCTTCTTGGATGGAATATAGCTCAATTAAAGCAGATAATCCCGAAAGTATTGTTCTATATCAAGTTGGCGATTTCTGTGAAATTATGGGCAATGATGCCCATATCGCCGCAAACGAACTGGAACTTACTCTTACCAAGCGGACTATTCGTGGCGATGAGAGTGTGCCAATGGTTGGGTTCCCGGTTCACGTCCTTGAAAAATACACCGATAAGCTAATTGCCAACAAGCACAGACTTGTTCTTGCACCTTACGAAAACGGAAAACGAGAACTATTTGCAGTAGTCCCCGTTAGTGAGGCCGAAAAGGTTGAAAGAAGCCTTGCGGAGCGTTTGGTAGACTTCTATAAGGACTACGATTTCTATGATTATATGGATAAACTCGAAATCGGTGATACTGATGAAGATGCCATAAAATCTATGGAACAATCCTTAATTGATCCACAGAAGACATCGGCGTTGCTTGAGGTATTAAACCTTATGACTACTGAAGGCGAACTGGATGAAGACCAGGAAGCTGAAATCAAAGAACTCATCGATGATGTGAGCAAGGTAAATGATAGCTTCAAAAAGAGCACTCCCGAAGAATCGGTGCAAATTCAGTTAGACTTCACCGATGAACCCGAAGTGAAAGAAGAACCAAAGTTTGAATTTACTGCTCCCACACCGGTTAAAAAGGAAAAGGTTCGACCGAATATCCTTTATCCTGAAATACCGTCCTCAGAGCGAAACAACTTTGTAATTACTGATGATAATTTGGGTGTTGGTGCACCGCTTGAGAGATATGAAAACAATGTGGCTGCAATCAGACTTCTTAAAAAACTCGAAAGCGAAAAACGACTTGCTACACCTGAAGAACAAGAGGTACTGTCAAGGTATGTTGGTTGGGGCGGTCTTGCTGATTGCTTTGATGAAAAGCATTCAAAGTATCTTGAACTGAAATCCTTACTCGATGAAACCGAGTATGAAGCAGCTCGCGAAAGTACTCTTACCGCTTTCTATACTCCGCCCGTTGTAATTCGTTCAATGTATAAAGCACTTGAAAATATGAATTTCAAAACGGGTAATATTTTGGAGCCTTCCTGCGGTATTGGTAACTTTATGGGTATGCTCCCTGAAAGTCTTGGTAACTCGAAGATTTATGGTATTGAGTTGGATAGTATTTCTTCCCGTATTGCACAGCAGTTATATCAAAACTCGTCTATTGCTTCTCGTGGATATGAAGCTACTGACCTACCCGATAGTTTCTTCGATTGTGCTATTGGTAACGTGCCTTTTGGACAGTTTAAAGTATTGGATAAGCGATATGATAAACACAACTTCCTTATTCACGATTACTTTTTTGCAAGAACGCTGGATAAGGTTCGCCCCGGTGGTATTGTCGCTTTCATTACTTCTAAGGGAACCTTAGACAAGGAAAACCCGAATGTGAGAAAGTATATCGCGCAAAGAGCCGATTTGATTGGTGCGATTCGTTTACCGAATAACACCTTCAAGAGTGCTGCAGGTACGGAAGTAACATCGGATATTATCTTCTTACAAAAGCGAGACCGAATCATAGATGCAGACCCTGACTGGGTGCATCTTAACACGGATGAGAACGGCGTTAAAATGAACCAGTATTTCGTTGATAATCCCGATATGATTATGGGCGAAATGAAAATGGTTAGTGGTCCGTTTGGTCCCGAATCAGCTTGCGTTCCTTGTGAGGATAAAGACCTTGAGGAAATGCTAACGGAAGCTATTCAAAACATTCACGCCGAAGTAACTGAATATGAGTTCGAGGACTTTGAGGATGATGAGATTGATAACTCTATCCCCGCAGACCCCGATGTTCGTAATTTCAGTTATACGGTATATGACGGCAAGGTTTATTATCGTGAGAACAGTCGTATGAAACCCGTTGATGTTTCTATGACCGCCGAAAACCGCATTAAAGGTCTTATTGAAATCAGAGATTGTGTTCGTACCCTTATTGAATACCAAACCGAAGATTATCCCGACTATGAAATTAAAAAGCAGCAGTATAAGCTCAATGAGATATACGACAAATTCAATAAGAAATACGGTCGTATAAACTCCCGTGCAAATAACTCTGCTTTCAGTTCGGATAACTCGTATTTCTTGCTTACTTCTCTCGAAGTCCTTGATGAAGAAGGCAACTTTGTGAGAAAGGCGGATATGTTCAATAAGCGAACTATCAAGCAAAAGGTTGCGGTCACATCGGTTGATACCGCAAGTGAAGCGTTGTCTGTTTCTCTTGCCGAGCATACAAAAGTAGATATTCCTTTTATGGCTGAGCTTACGGGCAAAACGGAAGAAGAAATCATTGAAGATTTAACCGGTGTTATATTTAAAAATATCGGCGGCGAAGATGAGAACGAATATGTTACCGCCGATGAGTATTTATCTGGTAATGTTCGTGAAAAACTCCGTATTGCAAGGCTTAAAAACGAAGCAGACGGAAATGATTCTTTTGCCGTGAATGTTAAGGCGCTTGAAGCCGTCCAGCCTATTGACCTTACTGCAAGTGAGATTAGTGTTAGACTTGGTGCTACTTGGCTCCCGACCGATGTTATTGATGACTTTATGTATGAACTTTTCAGTATGGCTTACTATATGCGATACAATGTGAAAACTCATTATTCAAAGTACACCGGTGAATGGAATATTCAAGGCAAGAGTTACGACCGTTCCAACGTTAAGGCATATAACACCTACGGCACAAGTCGTATCAATGGCTTTAAGATTCTTGAGGAAACCTTGAACCTTCGTGATGTTCGTATCTTCGACTATGTTGAAGATGAAAAAGGCAACAAGGTTGCAGTTCTTAATAAAAAAGAAACCGCTATTGCTCAAGGCAAACAAGAGCTTATTAAAAATGCTTTCCAGGAGTGGATTTGGAATGACCCCGAACGCCGTGAAAGACTTTGCAAAATGTATAATGAGAAATTCAATAGCCATCGTGCAAGAGAATATGACGGCGACCATTTGAACTTTGTGGGTATCAATCCCGAAATCACTTTGCGTAAGCACCAGGTGGATGCAGTTGCACGTGGTATCTATGGCCAAAACGAGCTTTTGGCTCATGTTGTTGGCGCAGGTAAAACCTTTACGATGGTTGCTATTGCACAAGAAAGCAAACGACTCGGACTTTGCCAAAAGAGTATGTTTGTAGTCCCTAACCACCTCACAAGCCAATGGGCAAGTGAATATTTGCAGTTGTATCCGTCGGCTAATATCCTTGTTGCAACTAAGAAGGATTTTGAAACCAAGAACCGCAAAAAGTTCTGCGGTCGAATTGCTACCGGTGACTACGATGCAGTAATTATCGGTCACTCTCAGTTTGAAAAGATTCCTATGTCACAGGAGCGTCAAATTCAGTTGCTTAACCGACAGATGTACGAAATCTTGAGTGGTATTGAGGAACTAAAAAGAAATCGTGGAGATAACTTCTCAATTAAGCAGTTGGAGCGATCAAAGAAATCTATTAAGCAGAAGCTCGATAAATTAAATGACCAAAGCCGAAAAGATGATGTTGTTACCTTTGAGGAACTCGGCATAGACCGTCTATTTATCGACGAAGCTCACTACTATAAAAACCTTGCTGCTTTCACAAAAATGAGAAACGTATCGGGAATTAGCCAAACCGAAGCAATGAAGTCCAGCGACCTTTATATGAAGTGTCGTTATCTTGATGAAATTACTGGTGGTAAGGGTACTTGTTTTGCTACGGGTACTCCCATTTCCAACAGTATGGTTGAGATGTATACGATGCAGAAATATCTGCAGTACAACACACTAAAAGAACGAGATTTGATTCACTTTGATGCTTGGGCTTCTAACTATGGCGAAACCATTACCGCTATTGAACTTGCTCCTGAAGGTACGGGATACCGAGCAAAAACAAGGTTTGCTAAATTCTATAATCTTCCTGAACTTATTATGATGTTCAAGGAAGTTGCGGATATTCAAACTGCGGATATGCTCAATCTTCCTGTGCCTAAAGCCAACTATCATAACATTGTTTTGAAGCCATCAGAGCATCAAAAAGAGTTTGTTGAATCGCTTTCCGAGCGTGCTGAAAAGGTTCGTAATAAGATGGTAGATTCAAGCGTTGATAATATGCTGCTTATTACCAATGACGGTAGAAAGTTAGCGCTTGACCAACGCCTTATGAACGATATGATGCCCGACCACGAAGACAGTAAAACAACCGCTTGCGCTAACAATGTATATGAGATTTGGAAGCGTACTGAAGATCAAAAATCTACACAGATGATATTCTGTGACCTATCCACTCCGCACGGCGATGGCAAGTTTAATGTCTATGATGATATTAAAAAGAAACTCGTTGAAAAAGGCATTCCCGAAGAAGAAATCGCATATATCCATTCAGCTAATTCTGATGTGCAGAAAAAAGAGTTGTTTGGTAAGGTTCGTGCAGGACAGATTCGTGTATTGTTAGGATCGACCCAAAAGATGGGTGCCGGTACTAACGTACAAAAGAAACTGATAGCACTACACCACCTTGACTGTCCCTGGCGACCGTCAGATTTACAACAGCGTGAGGGTCGTATCATTCGACAAGGTAATGATAACCCCGAAGTTGATATTTACAGTTATGTTACTGAAAACACATTCGATGCTTATCTTTATCAGCTTGTAGAGTCAAAGCAGAAGTTTATAGGTCAGATTATGACCAGTAAATCTCCTGTGCGCTCTGCTGAGGACGTTGATGAAACCGCACTCAGCTATGCTGAAATTAAAGCGTTGGCTTCGGGTAATCCTCACATCAAGGAAAAGATGGACTTGGATATTGAGGTGCAAAAACTCAAGCTATTAAAGGCAAACCACCAAAGTCAGAAGTTTGCTCTTGAAGATATGATCCTAAAGACTATTCCTGCTAAAATTGCCGCCATTGAACAGCGTATTGAAGGCTACGATAAAGACAAAGTTCGTAGAGATGAGAATACCAAGCCAAACGAGGATGGTTTCTCTCCTATGCAAATTGATGGCGTGGTTTATACCGAGAAGAAAGAAGCAGGTACAGCATTACTTGAATATACCAAAAAAATGAAATCCCCCGAAGCAGTCCGTATGGGCAGTTATCGGGGTTTTGCTTTAGAAATGTCTTTTGACCATTTTTCAAAAGAGTATATCATCACGATGAAAGGTTCATTAGCGCACAGCACACCTCTTGGCACGGATATTTTCGGTAATATATTACGATTGGATAATGTGCTTAATGCTTTCGATGAAAAGCAGATTCACTGCAAGGAACAGCTTGAACGTGAGCGTGGTGAACTTGAAAATGCTAAAACTGAAGTTCAAAAACCTTTCCCGAAAGAGGAAGAATATCGAGCTAAGGTTAAGAGACTTGACGAACTTAATATTCTACTCAATATGGATAAAAAAGAAAATGAAATCGTGGACGGTGAGCGTGGTGAGGACAACGAAGAACCTGCACCTCAAAGGACCAATGATGCACGATAAGAAAGGAGATGAAAAAATGGAAAAGAAAATCAAAGTTGTAACAGAAACAATGAAGGTAAACGATAAGCTGTTTTATAAAATGCAACACGATCTTGACTCTTTTGTTGAAGATACAAGCAAGTTGCCAGCTGAGGAGGTAGTAGGTATGGCTGAAGAAATTGCTACGAAGAAAAAACTACTTCAGTATATGGAAGTTAAAGACATTTCAAATATGGCAGCAAGAGGCTTCCTAAAAATTGATTATCCGCTTAGCTTTTTGTACTCGGCTTATTGTCGCAAGTTATTTTCATATAAAACCATTGACATCTTTTTAGAGCAATGTGGCAGAGCTCTTTTTGAGAGTTTTGAACCATAAATTTAAAGGCAGGTGTTTTTATGTGGATACCGCCCGAAGAAATAGAACGTGCAAGACAAATTGACTTGCTCACTTATCTTGAAACCTATGAACCCGAACAATTAAAGCGTGTTGGTAGAAACACTTATACAACCGTTGAGCACGATTCAATGCGTATTTCTAACGGATTATGGCATTGGACTTCTCGACGAATTGGTGGTAAATCTGCTCTCGATTTTCTGGTAACGGTTCGTGATATGACTCTCCCTGAAGCTGTAACTCACTTGCTTGGAAAGACATCTATTAAGCCACTACAACCTAAAACCATAACGCCTAAAAAAGCGCAAGAGTTTATTTTGCCTGAAAGAAATGACGGCAATGATTTTGTTCGTGGTTATTTAAGAAAACGGGGTATCGATAATAGAATACTTGATTACTGTATTGACACAAAACGTCTTTATGAGGATAAAGATTTTCATAATGCAGTATTCGTAGGATTTGATGAGAAAAGAGAACCTAAATTTGCTTCGGTTCGCTCCACCTTTACGGACTATCGTATCGATGTTGCGGGAAGTGATAAAAGGTTCTCTTTTTTTATTCCGGGCAACGAGAATAAAGATACGCTTCATCTTTTTGAGGCGGTTATAGATCTTCTCAGTTACGGCACCTTGGAACTTATGAAAAATAGGAACTGGAGAGCCGAAGATATGCTATCTCTTGGTGGCGTTTTCATTATGAAAGAGGGTTCGGAATTGCCGTTACCATTACAGCAATATTTAAAGAACCACAATGTAAAAAACATTGTTTTACACTTTGATAATGATGCTATTGGCATAACTGCCGCCGAGAGTTTAAAAGCAAATCTTGAAAACCGATTTAATGTTCTTATTGATATACCGACTGTCGATAAGGACTTAAATGACTTACTTGTATCTACTATCTTAAAGTCCAAAAGAAGGGAGGTGCAATGTCGATGAAGGTTGTTATGCTTGAGCCTGGTAAATTGGCTCGTACTGTTGAGCTTGGTGACGATTTAGAAGCTATGCAAAATGCCGTTGGTGGAACCATACAGGCGATTTATCCTTTCGAGGATGAAGTGGCCTTAGTTTGTAACGACGACGGTAAATGCTTCGGATTGCCTGCAAACAGAGCCCTCTATATGGATGGCGAAATGGTCGATATCGTTTGCGGAAGTGCATTTATTTGCGCTGCTCCTTCTGACAGCGACAGCTTCCAAAGTCTATCCGATGAACAGATTAAAACCTATACCGATAAGTTCAAGAAACCCGAAAGGTTTTTTAAAGTCGGTGACACTATTACTGCAGTTCAATATAATCCTGATAGAGATTCGAGGTGATGAAGTTGAATGAGTACAAAGTTACAATTACTGAAACACTCAAAAAGACTGTGACAGTTGAAGCTGAAAACCGCCAAGAAGCGGAACGTATAGTCAACGATGCTTGGCATAGAGCCGAGTATATTTTGGATGCTGAAGACTTTCACGGTGTTGAAATTAAAGCCGAAGATCCTTATGTGAAACTCACTTATAGAGAAATGGCTGACCTATTCTCCAAGGCAAACGACAAAGGTCATAAACCTATTTGCGGATACATTGTTTTCACCGAAGACAGCTTCGAAAAGCAGTATCCTTTAGAGTCCAGAACCTATGCAGTATCCAGTAACAACAAGGCATTTATTTCAGGTATGGGAGGTTACTCCATCTACGGCTCAAGCCTTGACGGAAGTGACCAGAGCGTTCGACTTGAGATGTATATGCGTGGAGAAAACCACTGGAAAGTTGACTACTGTTATGTTGACAAACAGGATGTTGAGTCGGTTGAGAAATATAAATCTCAAAGAGATTTAGAACGATAAGCCGTAAGCAGGATAGCTGACGGCATTGTCTTCGCAAGCATCGCGTTTTGTCTCCTAAAACGCACTTGTTAGGGGTTTGCCACCCCTAATACCCTGTAAAATCACAACCTTGATATCTTTCAAACAAAAGTGTATTATACAAATGAGGTGAGTGTAATTGAATAAAAAGATAATCAGTTTGCCAATGTATGATCCGCAAAAAATTGACCTTCCAAAAAGAAGTGATTATGTAGGTTGTATATCTTGGCTTAAGGCAGTCAAGGAAAGCGTAGGAGAACCAATAATATTTGCTTTAGACCAGGCACTAATGTGTCAAGGCAATTTTTGCGGTCGCAACGAAGAGTTCATTATATGGGTTTATGGTGATGAATCTCTTTCAAGATTTAATGGTGTTGTTATTCTTGGAAATCAAATAAGCCAGTCCTGCATAGAAGAACTAAACGGATTGCAATACACAATTTTTGAAAAGACAATAATAGATAGTATAATGTATGAATATGTTTTAGATTTGCAAGGCATTACCGAAGCACTTAATAAATATTATTATTCGAACGGAGAAAGTCTCAGGGGGATTACAATACCATCTAGATATTGTGAGCAGTTTGAAACTTTGTTAAAAGCTGCGCTCGATTATTATGACTACTCTACTCCAAAACCAAATAAAAATCATAAAACGCATTTTAGCCGGTGAGAAATTCTCATCGGCTTTTTTGCGTAAAAAAACAAGAAAGGATGTGGTGATGTGGCGAAACGAACTAACCGCATACAGGTCTGGCTTAATGATGAAGAACTGAAATCTCTTAATAAAAAAGTTAAATGTACCGGAATGTGTCGGGAAGGTTATATCCGTAATGTGTTAAGAGGTGTAGTTCCTATTGAACGACCTTCCGTTGAACTTATGGATGTAATCAGAGAACTTAGGTTTGTTGGAAGAAATATGAATCAAATAGCGATGAGAGCCAACGAAACCAATATGGTAGATGCTCTCCAATATAAGAAGAATTTTGATATGGTTCATAAGGCAATATCTAAACTCATTATGGGTGATTACCAATGGCGGTAACTTCCTTATGGCGAATAAAAGGGGATCTTAATAAACTCATACTTTATGTTGAAAATGAAGACAAAACACTTTCTGGTGAACCTATTTCTGATGCCGATGGAAGTAAAACACCGAACGATGTTTTAGATTCAGTTATTAGTTATATTGGTCGTGATAGCGCAACAGGACGAAAACAATTTATAACAGCATTTAACTGTGAGCTTGAAACAGCCAAAGATGAAATGTTAGATGTAAAAGAAAGATTTGGTAAATTAGGTGGAGTAATCGCATATCACGGATATCAAAGTTTTTCTCCGGGTGAAGTTACTCCCACTAAAGCTCACGATATTGGAAAGCAGTTAGCTGATGAAATATGGGGAGAAAATGATTTTCAAGTTATCGTTGCTACTCATTTAGATAAGAAAAACCATATTCATAATCATTTTGTTGTTAATACCGTTTCAATTTACACGGGCATAAAATACCGCCGCACAAAAAAGGATTACCAAAAATTTCGTGAAGCTTCCGATAGAATTTGTTTAGAACACGGGTTATCTATAATTCATAACCCACAGCAGTCACGTGGTATGAACTATGGCGAATGGCGAGCTTTGAAAGAAGGCAGACCCACAGTTCGAGGTGGTATTCGTGAAGATATTGATATTGCCATAAAAGGTTGTTTAACTGTCCGTGAGTTTTTTGAAGCAATGCAAGAAATGGGATACGTGATAGATAACTCGGGCAAGTATACCAAGATTAAGCCTCCAGACCACGAACGTTTTTTCCGTTTCCAAGGTTTGGGTGCGGGGTATACAGTTGAGGATATTCAAAGGCGACTTTACAGCAATACCGAACGAGAGTTTCCTACTTTTGAAGAACAAGAACCTATGGAAAATGTTCTCTACAAGTACACGGATATTCCGGGTTCCTTTACAATTATTGGATTCAGACCACTCTATCAAACTTATGTGTATGGACTTAAAGTTACTAAAGAGCGTCCGTCAAGCAATAAGCGTATGCATTGGTTGCTAAGAACGGAGATCGCAAAACTTGACAGATATATATTTCAAAGTGAGTTGCTTTGCCGTCATAACATTGACACCGCAGAGCAACTTGCTGCTTTTAAAGGCAGCTTAACAGAGCAAATGTCAGCAATCGAAGATGAACGTCGTGAACTAAAAAACGAACTCAAGCGTGCTGAGAGAACCGGTGATGAAAGCAGCATAAACGCTGTAAAAGAAAAAATTAAAGATTGCACCGATAAACTCAAGCCACTTCGAGAACAAGTTAAGGCTTGCGACGAAATCTTTGAACGTTCCGGAGTTCCTCGTGAGAAACTTACGGAATTAGAAAATATATTAAGAAAGGAGAAATCCGCAGATGAACGCATCAGCAGAAGCAGCAGATCAAATTGTCAGGATCTTCCTGAACGGAGTTGAGGTTGCGGCAAAAATTACCGGTAAAGGTGCCGAGAAACTAACTAAACTTATTTTTCACATTATGCAGAATCAAGGGCAAACAAAAGGTAAGGCACGTCTTTCCAAAATGCTTAAAAGCGGAAAAGAGTTAAAAATCTTTGAAGTGAAAGATAAGGACCTTGCTAAGTTCTGTACGTCGGCTAAAAAATATGGTGTTCTTTACACTGTGCTGAAAGACAAAAATGCAAACGATGGCAAGACGGAGATTATGGTTAGAGCCGAAGATTCTGCAAAAGTTGCCCACATTTATGAGCGTCTTGGTATTGCAACGGTGGATATTGCGACGGTTGAAGAAACCATTGAAAAAAGTCGCAATAAAGAAAACACCGCCCAACCTGCTCCTGAACGTCTAGGCAAGGAAAAATCTAAGGAGGAAAAGTTGGTGGATGAAATCTTAAAGAAGCCGAACCCTACAAAAGAAGAAGTGCAAAATGTAAACCCCTCGACGGCTCGGACGGAAAAAGGCTCAAATCAGTCCGAGCCTTACTCAAAGAGCAACGAGTCCCAACCTCAAAAAAATTCGTCCCTTGATAAGAGCCGCAAACCATCAGTTAGAAAAGAACTGAATGACATTCGTAAAGAGCAAGATAAACGCCGTGAGAACAAAACTCAAAAAACAAAAGAGAATGTTCACAAGGCACCAAAGAAAAATAAAAAGAAAAAGGAGAAATCACGATGAGTAATTATGATGATATTTTCACAAATCCCCAAAATGAAAACCAGGTAGAAAACGCACCCCAAGAATTTAATAAGGAGGATTGGGTTGCCAAAAAGCAAATGGAACGAGAGCAAACCTATACGATGATGAATGATATGACCGAAAAGGTTGCGAGCGAGCCGGAAGCATTTAAGCAGTACCTTGATATTCAGAGTCGTTTTGATCGTTTTTCAGTAGGTAATGTAATGCTTATTACTGCACAAATGCCAGAAGCTAAACGTCTTGGCGACTATGAGTATTGGGCTGAACAGGGCGAGTATGTAAAGAAAGGTTCTGAAGCTATCAGTATTCTTGAACCCGGCAACGAGTACACTCGTGAGGATGGCACACCAGCTATCTCTATGAACGTTAAAAAGGTGTTTGACATTTCGCAGACCGGAGCCGAGATGAAAGATTATAAGACCTCTGACACTCGCAAGCTCTTGAAGGCTCTTGTAAAAAGTTCGCCTGTGCCCGTTGAAATCGGCGATAAACTTATGGAAGGAACTGATGCCAAGTATAGCAGCAAGGCAAAGAAAATCTTTGTCCGTCAAGGCATGGAGGGCGAAGATATTTTCCGTGCTCTTGCCCAAGAGATTGCACACGCTGACCTTGATATGAATACCAAGGAAACTTATGTGAGAGCAGAAAATGAGTTCGGTTGTTACTGCACCGCATATATGATTTGTAATCGTTATGGTGTTGACACCAAGCCTTTCAATTTTGATAAGGCACCTGAAATGTTTGAGGGCAAAGAAAACAAAGAAGTTCGTTCTGCTCTTGGTGATATGCGTGATTCGATGAGCCGTATTTCTGAGGAAATCCGCAAGGATTTAAGAAACCAAAATAAGAACAGAGATAACGGTGCCCGATAAGGAGGTATCACCTTGGCGGAAGAAAAAAGAGTAATTTCTATTGATGACTTTGAACACCGCCTAATGGTAAAAGGTCTTAACGATTTTCGAAATGACCTTATACAAGGAGATAAGCCGACCGAAGATATCGATGAGCTATTACTAAAAGTCATCAAAGCCCCAACTAAAAAAGAAAAGAGAAAGCAAGCCTACGATGCAAGGTAAGCTCTCTCGAACAAACCTTATTCTTTATTCACTAGGTATAATCCCCGTAGTATGGTTGGGGCTGCTTGTAGCTCCAGCTATCACTAACGGTGGGATTATAGAACTTATAAAAAATCTCGGCAATGTATTTAACAATCCATTCTCTATAAACTTTTGTGAGGGCAGTTTAAAAACTGTCCTCATTTTTATATTCGCTTATATATTGGGAATCGGCATTTATATCTCTACTGCCCGAAATTACCGACGACGTGAAGAACATGGTTCGGCAAAATGGGGCGATGCTGCAACCATTAATAAAAAATATAGCGATAAGGATAAGGAACAAAACAAAATACTCACCAAAAACACCCGCATCGGTTTGGATGGACGAAAACACCGCAGAAACTTAAATGTTTTAGTTTGTGGTGGCTCGGGTTCAGGCAAAACAAGATTCTATGCAAAGCCGAATATTATGAACGCCAACACCAGTTTTATCACTCTCGACTGTAAAGGCGAAATTTTAAGAGATACCGGTTATCTTCTAGAACAAAAAGGCTACAAGATTAAAGTTCTTGACCTTATCAATATGGAAAAGAGTCACTGTTATAACCCTTTTGCATACTTAAGAAATGATAACGATATCCAAAGGCTTGTCACAAACTTGTTTAAGAACACTACGCCAAAAGGCAGTCAGTCGCAAGACCCGTTTTGGGATCAGGCTGCTATGATGCTGTTGCTGGCATTAGTGTTCTATTTGCATTATGAAGCTCCTGAAGATGAGCAAAATTTCCCAATGGTAATGGAAATGATTCGTGCCGGTGAAGTTCGTGAAGATGATGATAGGTTCAATTCGCCACTTGATGAATTGTTTAATCGACTTGAGCGCAAGAATCCTGAACACATCGCTTTGAAGTATTATCGTAACTATAGATCGGGTTCAGGTAAAACCTTGAAATCTATTCAGATTACATTGGTATCACGACTTGAGAAATTCAACCTTGACAGTTTGGCAAGCATTACCCAAACGGATGAACTTGAATTAGGGAAATTGGGCGAAGAAAAAACAGCATTGTTCGCTATTATTCCCGATAACGATAGTTCATTCAACTTTATTGTAGGTATGCTTTACACACAGTTATTCCAACAGTTGTACTATCAGGCCGACGTTGTTTGCGGAGGCAGATTGAAAGTTCCGGTTCACTTTGTAATGGACGAGTTCGCAAACGTTGCTTTGCCCGATGAATTTGAAAAGTTATTGGCTACAATGCGTTCCCGTGAAATTTCAGTTTCTATCATTATTCAGAACTTGGCACAGCTTAAAGCTTTGTTTGAAAAACAATGGGAAAGTATAGTCGGCAACTGCGATGAGTTTCTTTATCTTGGTGGTAACGAACAATCCACGCACGAATATGTTTCAAAGTTGCTAGGTAAAGAAACTATCGACACTAACACATACGGACAGTCGCACGGACAAAGTGGTAACTATTCAACCAACTGGCAGATTACAGGTCGTGAGTTAATGACACCCGATGAGGTCCGCTTGCTTGATAACCAATATGCAATTCTCTTTATTCGCGGTGAACGACCAGTAAAAGATTTCAAATTCGATATTCTTAAACACCCGAATGTCAAGCTTTCAAAAGATGGCGGTGCTCCGGGGTATGAACACGGACTTGATAAGTATAGTACGGCGACAATTAAGTTCAATGAAAAAGAATTTAAGGCTGATGTAAAAATCGAAACTGGTGAGCTTGACTATGTGTTATTGACAGATGATGAAATTGAAGAAATTATGAGTAAAATTGGAGGTAATGAAAATGAAAAAAATCAAGAAAACCACTAAAAAATTGCCTATGCAGGGAAATGTAAAAAGAGGCTTTATTTTCTACTGCAGTATTGTGATGATTATTCTACTCGTTTGTTGCACATCTCTAACGGCGTTTGCAGCCAGCGATGATCCGTTGACTGTTGTAAATAACTTGAGCGATTTTATCTTTGGCCTTATTCGTGCCATCGGTATGATTCTGCTTGGTTTCGGTGTTGTGCAGATCGGCTTGTCCCTTAAGTCTCACGACCCTTCACAGAGAGCTAATGGCTTCTTGACTTTGGCCGGAGGTATAATTATCACATTTGCTAAAGAAATCCTCAACCTCATTACTGGTTAACGAATTATGAAGCTAAATGTGTCGGTTTTTGTACCGGCACATTTAAATTTATTGAGAGGAGGAAAAAGTATTGTCAGATAACTGGGTAGTACAAAATTTATCCGATTCCATTGATATTTGGAATAAAAGGTTTGCCGAAATTGTAACATTGGTTACTCAATCGCCGGAAGCTTTTAAAGGTGGCGCTATTTGGAATGTTATCACAAGTATTCACGGAGCATTACAGGCTGTCGGTTATGCCTTGCTTGTTCTTTTTTTCGTTATAGGCGTTGTTAAGACTTGCGGCAGTTTTACAGAAGTTAAGAAACCGGAGCATGCATTAAAACTATTTATTCGATTTGCAATTGCAAAAATAGTAATTACGCACGGCTTAGAGCTTATGATAAAACTCGTTGAAATAGTGCAAGGCATTATTTCTAAAATTCTTGCTGCGTCCGGAGTTACGCTGTCCCATAGTTCGAGTTTACCATCAAGTATTATAACGTCTGTTGAAAATTGTGGTTTCTTTGAATCAATACCGCTATGGGCTGTAACTTTGATTGGTGGATTATTTGTTATAATCCTTTCGTTTATTATGATTCTTTCGGTTTACGGAAGATTCTTTAAGATATATATGTACGCAGCTATTGCACCAATTCCGTTATCGACTTTTGCAGGTGAACCCACACAAAGTGTCGGTAAGCAATTCTTAAAGAGTTTTTGCGCCGTATTGCTGGAAGGTGCAATCATTGTACTTGCTTGTATCATATTCTCCGTCTTTGCTTCAAGTCCGCCTGTTGTAGATACAAGTGTGGCAGCAATAACGCAGGTGTGGAGATATGTTGGTGAATTGATATTCAATATGTTAGTGCTTGTTGGCTCTATTAAAATGGCAGACCGTATTGTCAGAGAAATGATGGGATTATAATACCTATTTAAAACTTCGGTAAAAATCTCCCTAAGTTTTAAATAAAAAGTTAAGACAATTTAATATTATATTTGAGAATCGCTTTTTAATGGAGAGCGATTTTTTTATATTTAAAAAGATCAAAGGAGGTAAATTTCTTTGGAAGTAAAGATTAACAGAGAAATACGAAACTATACAGAATCAATGTTTTTTGGCTTATCCCTTAGACAGTTCCTTTTCTCTGTATTAGGATGCGCAGTTGCAGTATTACTGTATTTCCTTGTGAGTCCTTATGCAGGAACAGAAACGGTGTCTTGGGTTTGTATGTTGGGTGCCGCACCCTTTGCAGCACTCGGCTTTATAACCTACAACGGGATGACTGCCGAAAAGTTTATTTGGGCTTGGCTTAAAAGTGAAATTATTGAACCTAAACAGGTTGTTTTCAGAAGCGAGCCAACTTATTATAAAGCACTTAAAGAAAATATAGAAAAGAAAGAAAAGGAGGTTTTCGTTAGGTATGATTAAATCACTTAGAACCTTATTCAAGCAAGATAAAGAAAGCTATAAAGCACCCAAATCGGTTCAAGATTATATCCCCATTCAAAAGATGTGGGATGACGGAATTTTCAAGGTTGGCAATCGCTACACCAAAACTTTTCGATTTGATGATATTAACTATGCAGTGGCAAGTCGTGAAGATAAAGAAGCAATGTTTCTTGAATATTCCGAATTGTTAAATAGTCTTGATAGTGGCGTGACCACAAAGATTACTATTAACAATCATTGCCGTAACCGTACAGACTTTGAGCGTTCTGTTCTTATCCCTTTTAAGGAAGATGGACTTGATATCTACCGAAAAGAATACAACGATATGTTGCTCGATAAAGCAACTGGAGCAAACAGTATCACTCAGGAGAAGTACATTACCATCTCCGTTCACAAGAAGGATATTACTGAAGCTCGCAACTATTTTAACCGAATTGGATCGGAGCTTAGTTCTCACTTTGCAAAACTTGGCTCTGTCTGCTCTGATATTGATGGAACTGAAAGGCTCCGTATTCTGCACGACTTTTATAGAGCCGGTGAAGAAACCAACTTTAACTTTGATGTAAAGGAATCGGCAAAACTTGGTCACGATTTTAAGGATTATATTTGTCCCGATTCTATGGAAAGAAGCGACAACTATATTAAGCTCGGTGACAAGTACGCACGTGTCCTTTTCCTTAAAGATTTTGCATCGTATATAAAAGACAGTATGGTAACAGAGCTTACCGATCTTAATCGAAATATGATGTTTTCTATCGATGTAATTCCTATTCCTACAGATGAAGCAGTTAGAGAGGTTGAGAATCGATTGCTCGGTGTTGAAACCAATATCACGAATTGGCAGCGCCGTCAGAACAGCAACAACAATTTCTCTGCGGTTGTTCCTTATGATATGGAGTTGCAGAGAAAAGAAAGTAAAGAGTTCCTTGATGACCTTACCACCCGCGACCAGCGAATGATGTTTGCGACTATTACCTTAGTTCACATGGCTGATACAAAAGAACAACTGGATAGCGATACTGAAGAATTACAGTCAATTGCACGAAAGCATTTGTGTCAGTTGGCTGTTCTTAAATTTCAGCAGACAGATGGACTTAATACGGTTCTTCCTATTGGTGCTCGAAAGATAGATGCTCTCAGAACGCTTACTACTGAAAGCCTTGCAGTGTTTATTCCGTTCAAGGTTCAGGAGATCTTGCACGATGGTGGCATCTATTACGGACAGAACAGTATCAGCAATAATATGATTGTTGCTAACCGCAGTTTTCTTTTGAATGGTAACTCATTTATTTTGGGTGTGCCTGGTTCGGGTAAATCTTTCACTGGTAAAAACGAGATTGTCAATCTTATGTTGGCCGGAGATGCAGATATTATCGTTATCGACCCAGAACGCGAATATTCTCGTCTTGTTGAAGCAATGGGCGGTGCAACGATTAAAATCTCTGCAACAAGTAATAACCATATCAATGCTATGGATATGAACAGCGAATATGGTGATGGTGCAAACCCTGTAACCTTAAAATCTGAATTTATTTTATCTCTTTGCGAACAGCTTATCGGTGCAAATAACTTAGGTCCGATGCAGAAGTCTATTATTGACCGTTGTACTGCAAGCGTTTATAGAGAGTATCAGCAGAATGGTTATACAGGCAAAGTTCCTACGCTTAAAGACTTCCGTGCGGAGTTGCTTAAGCAGAGCGAACCTGAAGCAAAGGAAATCGCTCTTGCTATTGAGTTGTTTACCGATGGTTCGCTCAATACCTTTGCGAAGGAAACTAACGTGGATGTTGATAACCGCTTGATCTGTTATGACATTCTTGACTTGGGTAAGCAGTTGCTTCCTATCGGTATGTTGGTTGTGCTTGATAACATTCTTAACCGAATTACCGCTAACCGTGCAAAAGGTAAACACACTTTCATCTTCATCGATGAAATCTACTTGTTATTCCAGCACGAATACTCTGCAAACTTCCTTTTCACACTTTGGAAGCGTGTTCGTAAATATGGTGCATATTGTACCGGTATTACTCAGAACGTGGATGACCTTTTGCAGAGCCATACTGCAAGAACTATGCTTGCAAACTCAGAATTCCTTATTATGCTCAACCAGGCATCTACTGACCGCTTGCGCTTAGCTGAGCTTGTAAACATTTCTGATATGCAGATGTCGTATATCACAAATGTTGAAGCAGGTCGTGGTCTTATGAAGGTTGGATCGGCATTAGTGCCTTTCTTCAACAAATTCCCGAAACACACCAAACTCTATAAATTGATGACCACTAAACCCGGCGAAGTTTAATAAAAAAGGAGGTGAACTAAATGAGCAATTTGAAGGAACATCCCGACGTTCAAGAGCTTATTGACACCCTGGATAAAAATGGACTTGAGAAAGAAAAAGCTGAGGTTGTATCTCTTGCCGACTATATTGTGGATATGGAAAATACGCTATCGGGTATGCTGAAAGAAATGCAGGCTATGCGTAATGAAGTTAATCTTATCCACAACTCAACCTTGAGAGCGAAATGTGGACGGCTTGTAGATAAAGCAGAAAACTCCATCAAACAAGCATTTGGTGTTATTCGCTCTGTAAAAGAAAAGTTTGTTGAATCGGCAAAGTCTGCTATACAAACCTTTAAGGAAAAAGGCAAGGCAGCTTTGCAGAAAGCAGTGAACGGAATGAGGATTCCCGAAACGTTGGATAAGCTCAAATCCTTTTTTCAGAGAGTATCGAAGTCACTGGAGCAAGATGCTAAACAAATTGAACTTATGCGTTCCAAACTTAATAAGTCTAAAACCCACTTTAAGAATTTTGGACGAGCGCTCTTTGGTAGAGAAGTTAAAGAAGCTGAATATGTAAAGCGTGATAAAGGACTGTTATCTTCATTCCGTAAAGGATATGAAAAACTTTCTAAAGGCTTTGCAAATATGAGTCAAAAAGCAAGCGACCTTGCAGACAAACTTCGTTATGAGAACATTAAAAGCTCTGTGAAAAAGGATCTAGATTTCTTGCAAGGAAAATCTGACGGTCATAGTAAATCAGCACCTTTTGTTGAACATTCTCGATAAAGGGGGCAATTTCTATGGCAGACATAAAAACTCGTAACACAAAAAAAGGAATTAAAGTTTTTGATAAAGCATCTACTGTTGGAAATAAAGTAAAGGAATCGTATATTCGTACAAAAAATAACGCGGAGAATTTAACCGATGATAACTACAATTCTCCAACCGAATATGCCGAAAACAATATTCGTAGTGCCGTAGAAGATGTCACCAAGGATACAGTTAGAGGTGTTAAAAGCACAACGAATTCCGTATACCAAAAAGGACGTGAAATTTTCAGAACTCACAAAGACATTAAACAAGCCAAACGCTCGCTTGATAATACAAGGAAAAGCATTAAAAGTGCCACAAAACAAACATCGAAAACCTTACGTCGATCGGTAAAGACAACTAAGAAATCAATTAAAACTGCAGAGCGGACCTCAAAAGTTGCAATTAAAACTTCAAAGGTTGTTGCCAAAACTGCAAAAGAAGCTGCGAGGGCATCAGCTAAAGCCGCTAAACTAGCGGTACAGGCTGCAAAAGCAGCGGCAAAAGCGGCGGCTGCCGCAGTTAAAGCTGCGACCAAAGCGACAATGGCTGCTGTTAAAGCGATAATTGTTGCTGTGAAAGCACTTATTGCGGCTATCGCTGCAGGTGGTTGGGTTGCAGTGGTGATTATACTTATTATTTGTCTAGTCGCGTTGTTGATTTCTTACTTTGGAGTATTCTTTAGCGGTGAAGATACGGGGACTGGTATGACAATGCAGACAGCTGTTACTGAAATTAACACAGAATATCAAGCGAAGATTGAAGAAGTGAAAAACTCAAACCCTTATTATGTTGTTGAGATCACAGGTCTAAACCCGGTTTGGAAAGATGTTATGGCTATATATGCCGCAAAAATTAGTTTTGACCCTGATAATCCTCAAGAAGCTGCCAGTATGGATGAAAACAAAAAAGAGCTCTTAAAAACAGTCTTTTGGGATATGCATAAAATTTCATCAACTACTGCTTCAAAGTCGGTATCAATTCCTACTGAAACTGTTGATATGAATGGAAATATTACTGTAACTTATACTAATGTTACAAAAAGCTATTTGTATATTACAGTAACGCATAAATCCACGAGTGAAATGGCTAAGGCATATAACTTTACATCGCAGCAAAAAGAGATGTTAAATGAGCTTTTATCTGATGATTATGCAGATCTTTGGAATTCTGTTTTATATGGTATTTCCGGAGGCAGCAAAAAACTTATAAGTGTCGCTTTTTCACAACTTGGAAATAGTGGGGGAGAACCATACTGGTCTTGGTATGGCTTTGGCTCTCGTGTTGAATGGTGTGCTTGTTTTGTTTCGTGGTGTGCAAATGAATGCGGTTATATTGATGAAGGTGTCATACCAAAATTTGCAAGTTGCGATGTTGGGATGACATGGTTTAAAAATCACAATCGTTGGCAAACGAACACCTATACTCCGAGAGAAGGGGATATTATCTTTTTTGATTGGGATAACGATGGATATTCGAATCACGTCGGGATTGTTGAAAAAGTTAAAAATGGAAAAGTTCATACTATTGAGGGAAATTCCGGAGATGTTTGTAAAAGACTCGAATATAAATCGGGTGATTCTCGTATTTTAGGTTACGGAGTTCCGGCATATTAGTAACAAAAATGAGCCACACAGAGCTTAATTGCTTTGTGGGCACATTTTTTTATTTTCTGTTAAACTCAACCAATCATATTTAGCAACAAGAAAAACTGTTGCTCCCATAATTAGTAGTAGGGATATTAACCCTATTTATATCTCTACCTTTTTACGCTGTTTTTTATAAAGTTGTTGGCACTAGTTTTAATGGTTCAGTCTTTTCAATAAAATTGTGCCTTAATTATAATAATTGAATTTTGTTCTAAAAATGCGAAAAAACCCTTGAATTACAAAGGTTTTTTCTTGCTTGTGTCATTCGGTATTTCATATATACTCTTTGTTTGCATCATTTGATGGATAGAATGTATATACATAATTTTAAATTCTCCTTATTTTGTTCGTTGTAAAATTACGATATTGTATTACCACAAACAAAATTATCAATCAATAGAATTAACATATTTACTTTAAAAAATGCAAAAGGATGTATAAAACCCGAGATTTGCATATTTCTGCGAATCTCGGGTTTTTATTTAAGATAAAATACTTTTTAAATATATGAAATTATTTCTCCTGCATCCTTAAGTACTAAATCTGGTTTATCGGATGATGAATTCAAAATTTCTTCGGTAGTTTCGCCACTCATTACAAGTATTGAAACAACACCGGCGTTTATACCGCTTTTTACATCAGTGTAAATCCTATCACCGATAACGGCGGTCTGACTTTTTTTATAACCTGTCATTTGCATTGCAAGTTTCGGCATTAGTGCTTCAGGTTTTCCGATCACAACAGGTCGTTTACCAGTTGCATTATAAATCATATCGCATACACTGCCACAATCCGGCACGAAGCCGAAGTCGGTAGGGCAGACATAGTCAGGATTTGTAGCTATGTAAGGCAGTTCTCTTGTGCAGAGCATAAATGAAACATCTTGGAGTTTTTTAAAGGTGAGTTCGGTGTCAAATCCCATAACTATACATTCTACTTCATCCAAATTTTCAGTAATCTTAAAGCCCTCTTTTGTGAGCTCATCTTTAAAAGATTGTGTGCCGCAAACATAAAGAGTGGAGTTCGGATGATTATTTTTAAGATAGTATGCTGTGGCTTGTGAAGAAGTAATAAAATCACTTTCTTTTGCCGCTATTCCCAATTTTTCAAGTTTTTCGATATATGCGGAAACGCTTTTGGAGGAATTGTTTGTCATAAACATATATTTTCCTCCCTTTGCTTCTATAGCGTACAATAGGTTGATTGTAAATGGGTAAAGGTTGTCGCCTAAATAAAGGGTTCCATCCATATCAAAAAGGAAAAGTTTTACCTTTTTAAGCGGGTTTTTCATAATTATGTCCAATCCTTTCTATTTCCTGAGAAGCAATACGGATTTAAATTCTTGCTACTCCTGTTTCCTTTGCGGTTTTTATAACTGCTTCGGCTACTACTTGGGCTACCCTTTTATCAAGAGCAGGAGCGATTATATTTTCTTCGCTTATCTCATTATCGGGAATTAAGGATGCCAGTGCGTAAGAGGTGGCAACCTTCATTTCCTCGTTGATGCAAGATGCTCTGCAGTCGAGCGCACCACGAAAAATACCTGGGAATGCAAGAACATTGTTTATCTGATTAGGAAAATCCGAGCGTCCCGTACCTACAACCCTAGCCCCCGCCGATTTAGCGACATCGGGCATTATTTCGGGTGTGGGGTTTGCCATAGGGAAGAGAATAGCATCGTTAGCCATTGATTTTACCATTTCTTCATTTACAAGGTTGGGTGCTGAAACACCGATGAATACATCAGCACCTTTGAGTGCATCGGCAAGGGTGCCTTTTTTACCTTCGAGATTGGTGACTACCGAAATTTCTTCTTGTGCAGGGTTGTTGTTTTTGTCGCCTTTACAAATGATTCCAAAACGGTCACAGAAGGTAAGGTGCTTAACGCCCATATTCATAAGATGCTTACCTATAGCGATTCCAGCAGAGCCGGCGCCGTTTATAACCACCTTAACATTTCCTATATCCTTTTTAACAAGTTTAAGTGCGTTGATAAGTGCAGCAGCAACAACTATAGCGGTACCGTGTTGGTCATCGTGGAAAATCGGGATATCGCAAATTTCCTTAAGCTTCTGTTCAATTTCAAAGCAACGGGGAGCAGAAATATCCTCAAGGTTAATTCCGCCAAAGCTGCCTGAAAGAAGATAAATTGTGCGAACAATTTCGTCAACATCCTTTGATTTAATGCAAAGCGGAAACGCATCAACATCAGCAAAAGCTTTAAAGAGCGCGCATTTACCCTCCATAACGGGCATACCAGCCTCAGGGCCGATATCGCCAAGACCTAAAATTGCAGTACCATCGGTAATAACTGCAACAAGATTTGAACGGCGTGTAAGCTCATAAGATTTGTTAATATCTTTGTTTATTTCAAGACAAGGCTCTGCAACACCGGGAGTGTATGCTAAAGATAAATCCTCTCTTGTGTTAATCGGAGCGCGGCAAACAACTTCAATTTTACCGTTCCACTCATAATGCTTTTTTAAAGATTCCTGTCTGATATCCATTTATTAATCCTCCCAAGGGAATTTATACTGTGTGAGACCTAATTCGTCACGAACAGCAATAATCTCTTTTTGAACAGATTCATTAATCGGCACGCCGTCTTTACGGGTAAGACTAATTTCATACTCTTTTTCACCTGCTGTATAAATACGCTCGGCACCGGGAGCTTTCTTAGATGCACGCATACTTCTTGAAATATCTCCGGCTTTTTTACGGGCAATATCCTCACCCATAAAGTGGTCGGTATCAATAGCAATAAACCAATGTCCTAACTGATAGGGACGGATATTTCCGTTTTCATCCTTACCATCAAGGTCTTTACCGTAAGCACCGTCCTGAAGAATTGAAGAGAAGAACTCCACAGCTAAAGCAAAGCCGTAGCCCTTATAGCCCGCCAAATCTTCACCGATACCGCCAAGAGTTGTAAGAGCTGCAGTACCGTTACGGATTTTCTTTAATGCAACACCTGCATCACCCTCAACAGCATAACCGTCATCAGCAATAATTGTACCGGGGTGAACATCCTCACCTATTCTCTCATAATATTCAACTTTACCATTTTGTGTAATGGATGTTGCACAGTCAAAATTAAAGTCAAAAGCCTCATCTGTAGGAACACCGATGGTAAAGGGATTGGTTCCAAACATACCCTCAACACCAAAGGTCGGCGCAACAGAAGGGCGTGCATTTGTACCGGTCATTCCGATACAGCCTGCCTGTGTAGCCATTGTTGAATAATAGCCCGCAATACCATAATGGCAGGAATTACGTACAACAACCATACCCATACCATATTCTTTAGCCTTTGCTATTGCCATACTCATAGCCTTATGACCGATTACCTGACCCATACCGTGATGTCCGTCAATAACGGCGGTAGTGGGGGTTTCTTTTATTATCTCCATTTCGGTAACTGCGTTTTGGATACCTGCCTTAATTCTATCAAGATAAATAGGCTTAAAGCGATTCACACCATGGGATTCAATTCCCCTTTTGTCAGATTCAAGAAGAACATCAGCACAAATCTCTGCATCTTCTCTGGGTATTCCGTAACCTACGAAAGAGTCAACCACGAAATTTGTAATCGTTTTCCAATCTACTACGTTGTTTTTTGCCACTTTTTTATCCTCCAATTTTATTTTAATAAAATAAAAAAAGAGCACACTAATCCGTTAGGAATTAATGTACTCTTTTTCTCTACATATAATTATAACATATTTTTTTTGATTTTTCAATAGGTTTTTGAATTTTTTTAAATTATTCTATCTCGGCATAAACTATGTGCTTTGTTTTAAGCAGATTTTTAACATCAAAAGGTTTTTTGGTATCAATTGTAAGATGTATGCCTAAATGTCCCGAAAATCCGCTTCTTGGTGCTAAGGTATGAAAGGTTAGTGTGATATTATTTTCCGTCTTTATACGCTCGATCAGTTCATTTGTTATGTACATATCATCTATCTCTATATAAATGACCTCATTAAGCTTTTTTGACTTTTCAAATTTGCCGAGCAATATAATGGTAAGCATATATAATGCGGCTACAATAGATGCTCCTGAATAAAATCCGCAGCCTATGGCTATTCCGATAACGCTTGTAGTCCACACGCCAGCCGCCGTAGTAAGACCTGTTATAACGTTATTGTTTTTAAGTATTATCATACCTGCGCCCAAAAAGCCGATGCCTGATATAACCTGTGCTGAAATTCTTAACATATCACCGTTATTAGAAAGATAATCATGAGCATATATACCCACCATAGAGGTGAGAGCAGAGCCAATACATACAAGTATATGTGTTCTCATTCCTGCCGCTCGGCCGTGGCGTGCACGTTCACTTCCGATAAGTATGCCTATTATTACTGCAAACAGAGAGCGAAAGACTACCTTAATTAGTAAATCATAATCCAAAGAAACTCATCCTTTCTTATAATATATAACATCTATAATGCTTTTTGCCTTTAGATATACCAAAGTTCCTTTTTTCCGGTAGATACCGCAAAGGCGCCTAAATTGATGGCATTAGTAACCTCTTGCTTTGTTTCAATCAGTCCGCCTGCGATAATAGGAATATTGCCCTTTGAAAATTTTTCTATTGCCTTTCCTATAACACCAGGCATAATTTCAGCGATATTAAGCGGACTTGCCGACATCATATCACTTATGGCATCAACCCCTTGAGAGTCTAAAAGAAAGAATCTCTGAACGGTGTAAAGACCAAACTCTGCGGCGGCTTTTATAAGATTTATTCGGGTGCTTATAATACCGTCAAGCCCCAGATTTGCTAGATACTCAATACCTGTTTTATCCTTACCGATACCATCGGTCAAATCAATATGCAGAAATAAAAGCTTACCTTTTTTATGTGCAGTTATTATTTTTTCTTCAATACTTAAAATACTTCCTCCCAGCAGAAATATAACATTTGCAGGAGACGCAACCGCTTCATCAAAGTTCTTTTCCTTTATTGCGGCTATTATAGGATTATCCTCCAGCATATTAAACAATCTTCCATCTTTCACTTTTCACACCTCCAAAAAGAAAAAAACAAAAGAACACAATAAGGCCTTGTGTTCTTTTGCATACTCTATTTCTCTAAGACGATTATATACTAAGCTTAAAGCATTGTCAAGGAATTTGTGCGCAAACAATTAAAATAGCAATGCAAACAAAATTCGCATTAAGGATTTTGTTTTTAAATTTCAACTGTCATTCCATCATAAGAGACAAGGAAGTTTTCTTTCTCTGCAATAGGGGAAAATTCATCATAGGAGGCGTTTTTACCGTTATGTGAAAAATGATTTAGAATAAATATAGTTTTATCATCAGCCAAACCGCTGTTCATCATTCTGTCTCTGCATTTAATGTTTCTACCGAGACACATATGATGGTGGTAGTCCAATTCTTCCATTGCGCCTTCGGTACAGTCAAGTGAAACTAAATCAAATTTTATATGATTAGTTTCAAGATATTCCCAAGTTTCTTCAAGAAAATAGTCGGTATCGTGGGCATATAAAATTCTTTTACCCGACTTTTCTATTATGTAAATGTAAGGATGTGCCGTTCCGTGATAAGCTTTTAGTGCAGTTATAGTGTAACTGCCAATTTGTATCGGTTCAAAGGGATTCAACTGGACAAAATCTAAATGCGAGTTAGAACTTGGTATCATTTTTTCAATAGGTTCTGCTATATCTTCGCTACCGTAAACGGTTAGTTTATAATTGGGTAGAGGTTTTGCAAAACCTTTTTTCAGATAAGAAAGGTCTTTTGGATAAAAATGGTCGCCGTGGGTATGAGTAATTAAGCAATACTTAACATCGAGCAAATCAATGTTATTGGTTAATACGTGGGAATATGCATCAGCAGGGTAGTCAATTAAAAGACAATTATCAATAATGGCCTGTGAACGGGTGCGAAGATTTTTTCCGCCCCACGCTCTTGCTTTTTTACAATTATCGCAAGCACAGAACATCGCGGGAAAACCTTCGGCTGCTGCTGTTCCTAAAAATTTTAGTTTCATAAGTATTCAGTTCTTTCTTTAGATTTTTTTGCTTGATTGGCAATACCAAAATATCGCTTGACATTATTGTATGAAAATTTATAAAAGATGTCAACGAGAAAATTACTAAATTTTAGAGATGATTCCACTAATATAAATATCAGAAAACCTTTTGTTTCAAAAGAAGTGGTGGAACTCGCTTTCTGTAATGCAACTATTATTAAAATTAGCGATGAGGAGTTACCTGTTGTTACCAATTTGATTTTTAATAAAGAATACGATTATATAAAGGCTTCAAAAGTGATTGGAGAGCAGTTTGGTAATATCAAGCTTGTGATAATAACACTTGGTGAAAAAGGTGCTTTTGCATATAACTGCAAGAATGATACTGTGTACTCGTGCAAAGCAGAAGAAGTCGAGGTGGTTTCAACTGTGGGAACAGGGGATAGCTTTTCAGCAACCTTTTTAAATAAGTATCTTAAAGGTGTTGATATGGAGCAATGTTTGAAATCAGCCTCAAAGGTTAGCGCATTTGTAGTTTCGAAGTCCGAAGCAATACCTAATTATGGTTTTATAGTATAATTTTGGCATAATGTTATAGATTGTTTAAAGAAAAAAAATCAAAAAGTTTTCAAAATATTCAGGTTTTATAATCAATTCTTGATTATTTTGTCAATGTGATTAGTTGCTATTGCTAGTATGTATGAAATGTATTAAAATGATAATAGAAAAATCGGGTTTTATTGTTTGATTTGTCTATATTTTACCAAAAATAGTTAATTTTTCAATAACAACATAGCGAAGCGTTTTTAAAATCAGACATTATAAAACCATGGAAAAGAGGGGATAATGGGACAAAAATGATAAAAAATGATTATTTTATTTTTTAAAACAATTTGAAAGGAGACTCATTATGAGTAAAATGAAAAAACTTCTCAGCATTTTAGTTGTTCTGGCGTTGCTTGTTTCAAGTGTTTCGGTTCTTGGCGCAGTAAATTTATTTGCCGCAGAAACAGTAGCAACCGAAGACATAGTTTATTGGGACGGTACAACTGCTACGGGTATTGCCGAAGGCTCCGGCACAAAAGACGACCCGTGGATTATTACCACAGGTGCCGAGTTGGCTTATGCTGTAACATGGAATGATGATGGAGCATACGCAACAATTGAAAATTATTTCGTATTAGGTAATGATATTTATCTAAACGAACTCGACAAAATAAACTGGACTACCGGTGCAGTGGCAGATGGTTACACCGCAAAGAGCTGGATAACCACTCAAACTTCTTTCTACGCCACTATTGACGGTCAAGGTTATTCTATTTACGGTATGTATTATAACGGTACATCCGATATGGGATTGATTCCGAAATTTTCAGGCGGTGCGATTTCTAATATTTGTATAGATTATGCCTATTTAAGCGGTAAAAGAGTAGGTGCATTTTTGGGTACCAGTAACTGGTATAAAAATGCCGCCCTTACTTATGGTTTTACAAATTGCTGTGTAGGTCAAAATGTTACTATTATAGGTACAGGAGAGACAGGCGGATTTGCAGGCAGACCAATACAAAAAAGTTATTCCTCCCTCACATTAGCTTTTGAGAATTGTTATTCCTTGGCTACTGTTTCATCTTCAGGTACCTACGGTGGATTTTGGGGTGACCAGTGGAATCAAGCCGCCGCTCGCTTTAAGTTTGTGAACTGCTATTCTCGTGGTTCATTTGCCGGAAGAACGACAAATTCTTTTGCTACTCATACAAACTGCTATTCCGAGGCTAATAACGCAGGATTTTCCGGTGTAACCGTTCTTACTGCTGCAAATATGCAGGGTAAAGACGTATTTACCAATGCTGAAAAGATGGCTAATCTTAACGTTGATGACACCTTTGTTGCAACCGAAGGATATCCTATCCTTCGTGTATTTAATAAGGAATATCCTGTTAATTACCATATTACAGAGTCTGAATCCGAATCACTTTGGGTAGATGCTTATACTACTGTTGCAGAGATGGAAGTTACAGCTCGTGCAGGTTATACCTTCGGTGGCTTCTATGCAGACGCAGATTTTGCTGTTGCATTAAATAATAGCGATAAGGCTTATGAACATTCTGATATTTATGTTAAGTGGACCGCAAACGGATATGACGGTCATAATTGGGACGGAAACAAGGTTAAGCCAACACTTGGTACAGGTACAGAATCAAATCCTTTCCTTATTTACAGCCCCGAAGAGCTTGCATGGTCTGTTACATATTTTGACGATGCGGGCGATAAGCATTTCGCATTAAAAAATGACATTTATATCAATGATGTATCGACTGATAATTGGTATAGTGCAGCAAATGTAAAATCTTGGATGACTTCTTCGGCTACAGCATTCCACGGAGTTTTTGAAGGTAACGGTTTTGTTGTTTACGGTTTGTATTATAACGGAACATCTAATTCTTCACTTTTCCCCAAATTCAACGGTGGTACAGTAAAGAATGTTGGCGTTGAAAAGGCTTATCTTAAGGGCGCTAATGTTGCAGGTATTTTCACCGGTTTAAGTTGGCTCTATAACACAACAACTACTATTGAAAACTGCTATGTTGGCGCGGATGTAACAATTATCGGTTCTAACTATGCAGGCGGACTTATAAGCCACTGGAGATATAACAAAGGTACAGTAAAAGTAAATAACTGCTATTCTTTGGCAAGTGTCACTGCTACAGGCACTAATCCTGCAGGTGGTATAATTGGTGACGCGTGGTATGCTAATATCACCGCAAATAACTGCTATACCAATATGTTACTTCACGGCAGACCTGATCAGGATAAATTGGTTTGCACCAACTGCTATCAGGTAAATGATGGTGAGGCTATTGACGGTATTACCAACGTAACTGCTGCTAATATGCAGGGTAAGGATGTATTCTTAAATCCTGATAAGATGCCTAATCTTAATTCTGACGGAGCATTCTCTGCAACAACAGGATACCCTGTACTTATCGTTTTCAGAGACGACAAAACAACAGTTGAATGTAATATCACAGAGGGCAAGACTATTGAATATGACGTATTCTCTGATTCTATTCTTTCAGAAATTACCGAGCCTACCCGCTATGGTTATGATTTTGTAGGTTTCTATGCTGATGCTGCTTTAACCGATAAATTAGAAGCAACAGATACAATCGGAAATCTTGGAACAATCTATACAAAGTGGGAATTAGCAGCTGTAGAACAATTTACCAATACCTATGATGAAGCAGGCTATGAGTTTACCGTTGTTGACTCTGATACAAAACCTGAAAATAAGGGTGGCGGTAACTACAAGGCTACAACAGCCAACATAAATGCAAAGTTCTCTACCGGCAACTTTAGCCAGTATGACGCATTTGTTGCTGAAGGTGCAGGTGTTGACGGCAGTAATGCAATGAAGGTTACATTTGTCGAAAGCTATAATTACGGTTATCCTACTGCATTTATAATTTATGATGCAGAAGGCAACAGATTTACCCCCGAACCTAATTCACAGTATAGAATTTCTCTTAAATACAAGGTTAACGTATTACCGGCTACAGGTACAGAGACAAAAGACTTAAACATTGTATTGCGTAGCACAAGAACAAGTGGTAATGCTAACTCTTCTACAAGACTATCAGAAGCAGTTTCTACCGATGCTTATGAATTACCAAACGGTGTTTATCAGTATGGTATATTCAATGATGAAACCATCAATAGAGGCGCTACTACTGACGGTTGGGTTACAGAAGACCTTATCTTTACAACCAACAGCACAACAAATCCTTTATATATAGCTGTTGTTACTGACCAGTTTGATAATTGGTGGGCTAAGGATATTGACATTTGCATTGACGATATAACTGTTCAGTCAATGTTTATCCCCGAAGATTTAGACGTAGAACTCGGTGATGTAAACGTTGATGGTAAGGTTAACGTTTTAGACCTTATAAGACTTAAGAAAATGTCATTAGGCACAAGCAAGGTTACTTGGTGCGGTGATATTAACGGCGACTATGACATTGCAGGTGCTTTGGATATTACGACTCTTTGCAAGATTCTTTTAGATCTTACACCGACTGTTCCTGCTACCAAGAACGACAGAACACTTGTATGGTCTGATGAATTTAACGGTACAGATTTGAATTCTAATTTCTGGGGCTTCCGTCAAAATATGAACACAGGCGGTATTTATGATAACACCAAGAATCATGCTTTCGTTGCAGACGGCAATATGAACCTTCGTGTTACAAAGAATGCCGAGGATTATGTTTTGCCACAAGGCCTTACCACAAGAGGTAAGATGTCCTTCAAGTACGGATACTTAGAAGTTCGTGCAAAGCTGCCCTACAGTCAGGGTGCTTGGCCGTCAATCTGGATGCAGGCTTATGATGCATACGGATACGAAAGAGATAATGTTTACAATCCTGAAATTGATATTCTTGAAGTATTCTCAAGCACAGATACATTAAAGTGCAACATTATTAAGCATTATACTGAAGAGAATGGTGGAAAAGATGAGCAGTACGACAAGAATAAGGATAAGATGTATTATACATTTAAGAACGCTGAAAACTTAAGCCAAGAATATCATACCTATGGTTTCGAATGGGATGAAACCGGTATGAAATTCTATGTTGACGATGTTTTGTATAATACAATCTCCTTCGAAGAAGATAGGTGGGAGACTTGGTTTGGTTCAGCTTATTTTAATGATTCTGTAAATCACTTCAAGGATGCTTTCTTCTCTCTTAATATAAACAATGAAATTTTCCATAGTGAGTACACCGCAAGCGAAGAGGGTGATTGGGCTGCTAATTACACTATTCAAGACGGCTCACCGTTACCCGAATACAGCATTGATTACGTTAGACTTTATCAAAAGTCAGGCGAGCAGTTGTCTCTCGGTGGAGCACTAGTGAATTAAAAATTGCTATAAATATTTACCTGAAAATTGCTTTTAAAAAGATGCAGAGTGCCCTTCGGGGCACTCTGCAGAATATCAAATAAGGTTTGTTTGATAAGCATTGGAATAATTTGTGTGTTTATCAAAGAGTTCTTATCTTGTATAATTTACTTGTAAAAATATAGAATCTTAAGGAGGAAAAATATGTTTAAATTTAAAAAATCTTTATCTTTTATATTGTGCTTTTCTTTGCTTTTTACCTTCAGTGCTTGTGGTAAAAAAGAAGAAAAACCAAAAGACGCTGCTTCTTACCGTGAAAAGTACAAGGCTCAAGAGGTTAAAGAGTTTGTTGATACCGACGGAAAGTTTGACTATAAAGAGGTAGATTTTTCGATTTCAAACGATTATAAAATTATTTATCCTAAGGGAAATACCGAAAATGAAAAGGCGGCTCATTCATTGGCTGACTTTTTTAAAGATAGCTATTCTTTAGAATTATCTGTCTCAAATGACGGTGCAGCAGTAAAAGAAAAAGAAATACTTATCGGTAAAACTTCGAGAAAAGAAAGTAAAATCGACTTAAAGGCAAATGAGCTTTCGGTTTCTGTAAACGGCAAAAAACTTGTCTTTTCAGGCGGTCACGATGTAATGGTTAAGTCGGCAGTAGAAAAGTTTACAAGATTAGCACCTAAAAAGGACAAAGCCGTTACCTTTAAACTTGAAACCGATTTTAAAGCAACTATGCTTGATGGTTATAAGTACGTATGGGGCGATGAGTTCGAGGGCTTAAGCCTTGATAGAACTAAATTTACTTGTATGGAACATATGACAGGTTCGGGCTCGATGCTTGTATCAAGTGATTCCGACGTATTAAGGGTAGAAGACGGAAGATTAAAGCTTTTTGGTATTAGATATTTTGATCCTCAAAGAGAGGGTACACAATATAAAGTTCCAACCTCGGTTTCAACCGTTTATAATATGAATTTCACCTACGGTTATGCCGAAATCAGAGCAAGAGTACCTTTTAAACACGGTGCATGGCCTTCTTTCTGGGCAAAGAGTAATCAGTCACCTTATCTTGATGCTCCAAACAGCAATTACACCATTGAAGTTGATATTTTTGAAATATTTGGAAGCCTTACTGATGTTGTTCCTAACCTACATAAATGGTACAGAAAATATGATTACGATGAAATACATAATCAAAAAACAGGTTCACATACACAAATAGCAGCAAAAGATAAAAACAAATATGTATTTGAAGAATCCGACACCCTTTCTTATGAATACCATACTTACGGTATGGAGTGGACTCCCAAAGAGATTTCAATGTTTGTTGATGGTGAAAAGTATGAAACCTTTAACATTACAAAGTCTTTTGACCTTAATCCTGATATGTCTCCATTTAAGAATCATCCCTTGTTTTTAATACTTAATAATCACCTTATGCCAGAAGACGGCGACTATGTTACTACCTTGGTTAAGGATGATGAATTACCTTCAGAATATTTTATAGATTATTTAAGAGTTTATCAAAAACCCGGTGTAGGCAAGCTCTATATTGATGAAAAAATACATTGATAATTTTACGTAAGGCAGTATAAAGTCTAAATCTGATTCAAGCGCTAAGGAGTGAATTTAGTGGCAAAAGTTTTAAAGAAAATACTATCATTGTTGCTTATAGTAGTGATTGTGTTATCTGTTGCAATTAGTACAATGTCGGCGATTTCTGCAGATGAAGTATCTATCAATAGTCAAAACATTTTAAGTACAACCACTGCTGACGATGAAAACATTGCCGATTATAGCAAATATGCCGAGGATAATGCAAAATTAGAAAATTCTAAAGAAAACGTCTCGGTTTTGGGCGATGCATTTGTAAGCGATAATGAATCCGAAGCTAAATCGGCAGAATATGCGGGTAAAAGCAATGCACTTCTTTGGGAAAGCGGAAAGGGAAGTGTAACTTGGAAAATTATGATTCCAAAAGATGGATTATATAATTTTGCAATTACATTTCTTCCTTTGAAAAATAGCACAAACCTTGAATTCGGTTTTTATTTAGATGGTATCGTACCTTTTAAAGAGGCAAAAACATTTACCTTTACAAGCGATTGGGTTAATGCTACTGATAAGTGGAGGGTTGACACGCAAGGTAATGAGATTGCTCCCGAACAGGTAATGAGTTCTAATTATTCATACAGATTGGCTACCGATAATACAGGCGTAGTACTTGAACCGTTTACATTTGCCCTAAAAGCAGGTGTGCACACTGTTACTTTGGAAGGTTTGGGTTATGCAGTTGCGATAGCTGATATTGGATTTACGGCTCCCAGTGTAACCCAGTCTTATAAAACAGTATCAAGCAAATATAAAATTGTTGAGAATCTTAACGTTGAGCCTATAATCATTCACGCCGAGGATGCAAGTGTTAAGAACGATAATTCACTTATCCCAAAGGCTACCAACGGAAATGCCGGAATGTATCCTATAGATCCATATCTTACTAAAATTAACAGTATTGGTGGTGGCAGTTGGAATCTGCCCGGACAAGAAATCACTTGGAATTTTACTGTTAAAACAGCAGGCTATTATAGTTTTGGCGCTAGATACAAACAAAATGAATTGGTGGGCGGTGAAAGCTGGCGTATTCTTAAGATAGACGGTAAATCACCTTTTGATGAAGCCAAAGAACTTCGCTTTAATTATGATACCGGTTGGCAAAATTTTGAGTTTGGTGACGGTGAAGAGCCTTATTATATTTATTTGGACAAGGGAGAACACACCCTTTCTTTAGAGGTTACATTGGGTGAGCTTTCTGCATTTTATGACAGACTCAACAAGGTTGTTACAACTCTTGGTGATATGTACCTTGAAATTGTTATGATAACAGGCGAGGTTCCCGATACAAACCGTGACTATGAGTTGTTTACCCAAATTCCTACCTTTACCGATGTTTTAACAGATGTTAGTAAAGAGTTAACCTCAATAGTAGAGGACATGAAAAGTCTTACAGGTAACAGCGGAAGTCAATATACTTCAGCAATAAACAATATGAACCGTGTTATAAGCAAGATGTTGGAAGCTAAATTTATAGCCCATCTTTATGTTAAAGATTATTATACGAATTATACTACTTTAAGCTCTTGGCTTAATGAAATGAAAAAAATGCCCTTAGCGCTTGATGAAATGCAATTTGTATATGCGGGACAAGAATTTGATTGGAATCAACCGAATTTTTTTGAAAAGCTTTGGTTTAGCATTAAAAGACTTCTCTATTCTTATGTGAGTGATTATACAACCAATTCTAATGATGGCGATGAAGTTGCTTTAAAATTGTGGGTGAACTGGGGTAGAGATCAGACAATGGCGCTTGATTCTCTTATCCGTGAATCATTTACAGCAAAAACCGGAATAAAGGTAGAACTTCAAATAGTTTCAAACTCACTTATAAACGGTTTGCTTGCAAACAATTTTCCTGATATACAATTACATTTAGCGCGAACTGCTCCTGTAAACTATGGTATGAGAGATGCACTTTTAGACCTTACGCAATTCTCGGATTATGAGGATGTATTAAAGCGTTTTCAACCTGGTGCGGATACACCGTATTGGCATAACGATGCTTTATATGCACTTCCTGATACACAAACGTTTTTCACAATGTTTTACCGTACTGATGTTTTCAAACAGCTTGGATTGAAGGTTCCAACTACTTGGGAGGAGTTCACTTATTGTGCAACTATTATTCAGCGGTATAATATGGGAGTTTATGTTCCTTATACACAAATTGCCACAACCACAACGGTTAATGCGGGAATCGGTAATCTTAACCTTTATCCTACACTTATGTTGCAAAACGGAATGAATCTTTATAACAAAGAACTTAATGCAACAAACTTGATAACTCCTGAAGGAATAAGTGTGTTTGAAGAATGGACCGAAATGTATACAGACTACGGTTATTTAAAGGAAGCAGATTTTTATAACCGTTTCAGAAACGGTTCAATGCCTTTGGGAATTGCGCCCTATACTACATACCTTACAATTTATAGTGCGGCACCTGAAATTCAGGGACGATGGTCTATTGCTAATGTTCCTGGAAAATCTAACGGAAATAATTATGTTGCAGGCGGTGGCACGGGATGTTCCATTGTTAAGAAGTCTAAACATCACAAAGAGGCATGGGAATTTTTAAAATGGTGGACATCAGCGGAAACCCAAATCAGATACTCAAACAATGTTGAATCAATACTCGGAATGCTTGGTCGAGTTTCTACTGCAAATGTTGAAGCCTTTAAGAGTCTATCTTGGAATCCTAATGATTTAGAAAAACTAATGAATCAGTGGGAATCGGTAAAAGAATTGCCCGAACCACCCGGAAGTTATTATCTAACACGTGCAGTTGATCAGGCGTATTGGTCAGTTATTAACGATGGATATAATCCCAAGGACGCTATAACAGAATGGTCGCAGGTGGCCGATAACGAAATAGCAAGAAAAATTAAAGAATACAGTTGAAAGGAGTAATAAAAATGACAAAAACAAAGTTAAACAATTCAAGCAAATTGAATTCGTTGCGAGAACAAATGCCTTTGTTTATAATGATGACTCCTTTTATGGTATTTTTTATTTTATTTACAATAATACCAATATTCTCATCCGTAATCTTAGGATTTACTTCTTATGATTTACTTGGAAAACCGGATTTTATTGGAATAGAAAACTTTAAAAGAATGTTTGTTGAAGACGAGGTATTTGGAACAGTAGTAAAAAACACATTAGTATTTGCTGCTGTGGCAGGACCTATGGGATTTTTGCTTTCCTTCGTACTTGCGTGGTTTGTAAACGAATTTTCACCAAAAGTTAGAACGTTACTTTCTTTTATGTTTTATTCTCCTTCGCTTGTAGGAAATGCATATTTTATTTGGAAGGTATTATTCAGTGGCGAGAGCTACGGTTATTTAAACAGTCTTTTACTTACGATGGGAGTTATAACCGAGCCTGTGGTATGGCTTAAAACCCCAGAATATATTTTGCCGATTATAATTATTGTTCAATTATGGCAGAGTATGGGTATTTCATTCCTTTCAAATATTTCAGGTCTTCAAAATGTAAGCACTGATTTGTATGAAGCAGGAGCTATTGACGGCATTCGTTCACGTTGGCAGGAATTGAGATATATAACCTTACCGGCGATGTCGCATATGTTGTTATTTAGTGCGGTTATGCAAATACAATCAAGCTTCTCTGTTAGTGCAATAGCAATAGAGCTTGCGGGTTTCCCAAGTACTCAATATGCTGCTGATACTATAGTATCCCATATGACAGATATGGCAACAGTTAGATTTGAATATGGTTATGCAGCAGCAATAGCAATAGTTTTATTTGCTATGATGGCCTCAACCAGACTAATTGTTGGCAAAATTTTGTCTATGGCTGGAAAGTGAGGAAATAGTTATGAAATCAAAAATTTCTTTAAGGCTTCCTGTAAGACATAAAAGCAGTCAGGTAAGAAGATATACACGCTCTAAAGTTGGCAATCTTTTCTATATACTATTTTTGATTTTGGGCGGGCTTTTTTCAATGCTTCCGCTTATTTATGCCGTTATGACATCCTTTAAGCCAATAGATGAGTTGCTTATATTCCCTCCAAGATTTTTTGTACAAAGAATTACAACGTCTAACTATTTGGCATTGCCTGATTTACTTTCCAATTTGTCTATACCTCTGTCACGGTATGTTGTAAACAGTCTGTTTATAGCCTCAATTACAACTTTTTTATATATCATATGTTCTGCGATGATGGCGTTTGGTCTTTCAAAAGGTAAATTTAAAGGCAGGAAAACTCTATTTTTGGTAATTCAGTTTGCCCTAATGTTTAATACATATACACTTTCAATTCCTTCTTATATTGTGTATGCACGTATGAACATTATAGATACATATTGGATATATATTTTGCCTCATTTGGCATCTACTTTAGGCGTTTTTCTTATGAAACAGTATATAGAAGGTTATGTCCCTGATGCTCTTATAGAAGCGGCTAAAATTGATGGTGCAGGATATTTCAAAGTGTTCTGGAATATAGTTATGCCTACTGTTAAGCCTGCGTGGCTTACCCTTATGCTTTTCGGATTTAGAGATATATGGAATACAGTGCCTAACAGTACGGTATTTACAGAAAAAATTAAAACATTGCCTATGATTACTTCTCAGATAGTTACGGGTGGTATTGCCCGTTCGGGAAGTGCTATGGCTATGACGGTAATAATGATGATACCGCCGATTTTGGTTTACCTTATTTCTCAAAGTAACGTTGTAGAAGCAATGACAAGTGCAGGAATTAAGGAATAGGGGGCTAATTATGAAAAATAGAATTTTTAAAAGATTGTTTGCCCTTATAATGATTGCTGTAATATGCTGTCTTCTACCGATTACGGTTTTTGCGGAAAGCTCCGAGTATGTGCCATATGAAAATTATACTTATTGGGAAGATATTTCAGGAAATGGCAGAAAATTAGTTCAAAACAAACCGATGTATTCTGCAACTACATCATATACGGCCAAAACTTTAGGAATTGAAAGTTTTGGCGAGCTGTGCGACGTATGTGTAGCAAACGGTTATATTTATTTGCTTGATTCAAATTCTCGCATTGTTGTGTTGGACACAAATTATAACTACGTAAAGGAAATTGCTCAAATAAAAGGAGCAGAAATGTACGATTACACAGGGGCGCAAAATGTTTATGTGCATACTGATGGATCAATATATATATGTGATACCGATAATAAACGTGTATTGCATTGTGATAATGATGGTAATTATATAGACGAATTTGTACTGCCAAAATCGCCACTAATACCATCAGATTTTAGTTTTCAACCTATAAGTATAGCGGTTGATTCACGAGGCTATGCTTATATTCTTTGCAGAGGTTCGTATTATGGTGCTTTGCTTTATGCACCTGATAAGGAATTTATTGGTTTCTATGGCGCCAATACTGTTACCAATGGTGTTTTGGGCGCTATTGGAAGTCTTTTCGAGAGAATGTTTCCAAATAATGAGAAGGCTGACCGTTCTGCAAAAGCATTACCCTTTAGTTTTAACGATATAATAATAGACGGCGAAGATTTTGTTTATACCATAACTGATAGTGCCACACAGGCTCAGGTTAAAAAACTAAATCCCGGTGCCGGAAACAATATAATTGATTCTGAGTCGGTTAATTTTGCTGACGACGGCATAAACCGCACATTTTTAGGTTATCCCTTTGCTCAAAAGCTATCTTCAGTTGCGGTTGATAAGAACGGTTTTATATATTTCCTCGATTCAGGTTACGGCAGAGTTTATTTGTATGATGCTGACTGTCGTATGCTAACTGCTTTTGGTGGCGGAATGGGTCAAGGCACTCAGCTTGGAACATTTTCTTCGGCTTCGGCATTAGCGCTTAATGATGATGATGTTATAGTGTGCGATAAGGTTAATAACTCACTTACGGTATTTACAATTAATGAGTACGGAATTAAGGTCAAAAATCTTATTACTCTTACCCTTAAAGGCGATTATCTTGAAACAAAAGAGGGTTGGGCAGAGGTACTGAAGGAGGATAATAACCTTCAAGTTGCTTATAATGGTTTGGCTCGTGCATACTTAGCTGAAAAAAATTATGATAAAGCAATGGAAACAGCGCTCGAAGGTTATGACCGTGAAACCTATGCGCTGGCATATAAATATCAACGAAAAATATGGATTTCTGAAAACTTTTTATGGATTTTTACAAGCATGGTAGTTATTATAATCGCAATAATTGTATTTATGGTAATTGCAAAGAAAAAGAACGTAGTTCTTATTAAAAATAACGAAGTCCGTTTAATGTTTAGCACTCTTTTTCATCCGGGAGTATCTTTTGAAACTATAAAGAATAAGAAAAAAGGCTCTCTCGGACTGGCATTTTTTATATTGATTATATTTTATGTAACTGCTGTAATCAAACAGTTGTTTGGAGGATTTCTTTTTACATCCTATGACCCTGCGACATTTAACTCCTTGTGGGTGTTTGTTCAAAGTATTGGATTGGTAGTTTTATGGATAATTTCTAATATACTTGTATGCTCTTTAATGGATGGTAAAGGAACAACAAAAGAGATTATTATTGTTACGTCATATAGTATTATTCCGATGATTTTTGAAAGAATTGTATGGATAATTCTTACTAATATACTTTTGCCTGAAGAATCAGCTTTTTTAAGTATTCTGTCGGTTGTATCTATTATGTGGGTAGGAATTTTACTTATAATCGGTATGATGCGTATTCACGAATACAATTTCGGTAAGTTTATCGGAACCAGCTTGCTTTCTGTTTTGGGAGTGGCGGCAATAGTATTCTTATTGGTTCTTGTAGGAATATTATTACAGCAGCTAGGTGGATTTGTAACCACATTATTTACCGAATTACTATATTGATAAGGAGGGTTTTGTTTGAAAAAGAAAATATTGGCTTTGGTTATTTGTATTACTACGGTTTTATCCTTAGCAGGCTGCGGAAAGCAAGTTGCTTGGGTTGCCCAAAAATATGATTCTAAAGCCGAAAAAAAACAGCTTGATAAAACGGTTATAGCTGAAAATGAAACCCTCTCTCTTGAATGGGTGAAGAAGAATTACAGTGTTGCTTTGGTAGATAAGCAAAGCGGTAAAAGATGGGAAATTTCTTCTTCAAAAGAAGGTGTGCCCACAGTAGATGAATATGGCATACCGATAAAGAGGCATCCAGAACTAGAGACTGCCATTTCGATAGAATATGTAAATGATGCTTCCTATTCATTAGAAGCGGCTTATTCGTATATAGATGCGGTGACTAACGGAAAAGTAAGGGCGGAAGAAATTGAAAATGGTGTTAGGGTAGAGTATTATTTCAAATCTGCCGAAATTATGGTACCGGTTGAATATGTACTACGAAAGGATAGTCTGGCAATTACTGTTGACCCTAATAAAGTTCAGGAAAATGACAAAAAATTAGCATCTGTTTCTATAACTCCTTATTGGTGTTCGACCGAAAATAATTCTGAAAATTCTTATTTGTTTGTGCCCTCAGGCTCGGGAGCGCTTGTGAATACGGATGAAAGGTCACAGGCTGGTGTGATTTATTCCGCTTCTGTATATGGTAGAGATCAGGTTATGACAATGGATGACTATACATCCACAGAGAAACAGATAAGACTTCCCGTATATGGTGCAAAGCAGGATGATAAAGGTACTTGCGCAATTATAGAAACCGCTGCGGAATCTGCCAATATATTTGTTAAAGCGGGTTCAGGAACAATCGGTTACAGTTCGGTTTGCGCTAAATTTCAGTTAAGAGGCTATAACGAAAACTTTAGTAATAAAGCAGCGAATAATCAGGATGTGTATGCAACATCAATGGTTACAACTCCTATGACAGTAGGTTTTTACCCCCTCTTAGGCGAAAAGGCAAGCTATTCGGGTATGGCTGAAATATATAGAAACTATTTGCAAAATAACGGATATTTGACAAAAAAAGTTTCTGACATACCGCTTAGTGTAACAATGGTAGGCGGTCAGATGGTTAGTCGCTCTTTTTTGGGCGTTCCGTATAAAACATTGCTATCTGCGACTACATTAACACAAGCACAGGAAATATTAAAAGAAATTAAAGCAAATACAAATGTTGATATAAGTGCTAAACTTATAGGATACGGTGCTACAGGTCTTGACTTATCTTCATATGCCGGTGATTTTGAAATTAATAGCAATTTGGGTAACAAAAAAGATTTAGAATTGCTTAATAAATATTGTAAGGATAATGATATTGACCTTTATTATGATTTTGATTTAGTAAGACTAAAAAATTCGAGTTCAGGTTTTTCCAATATGTTTGATGTAGCACAAAATACCTGCTTAAAGGTAACCGAGTTATACGACTATCACGTAGCTACAAGAAGTAGAATAACAGATACCAAGTATTATTTACTTTCAAGAAAATATTTGGTTAAAGGCGGAGAAAAACTTCTAAAAAGAATAAAGAATTGGTCGCTTAGCGGTGTAAGTTTTGAGACTTTATCGCAAATCTCTTATTCTGATTATTCTGACCAGAAATCCGCCACCTATTATTCTAAAGGTAATATAGAAAAAGATGTAACCGCAATTATGTCATCTGTGAAAGAAAGCTATAAGGTTGCTTCAACCGATGCTAATGTTTATGCGGCTTTGGCATCTGATATTATTTATGATGTACCAACTATATCATCCGGAGAGAATATCTTTAGTACTGATGTTCCTTTTTATCAAATGGTGTTTAAGGGATATATTCCTATGACAACAGAAGCTGTAAATCTTGCTTCTAATGAGAAAAAGCAAATTTTACACTCAATAGAAGGCGGAAGCGGTATAAACTATATAGTTATCTCAAAGTATGATAATGAATTTTCAAATTCAAGCAATTATTATTTCTTTGGTAGCGAGTTTTCCAATTTAAAGGATTCTTTATATAATAATATAAATGAATTGTCTGATTATTTTAATGCAATTCAAAATCAATTTATAACATCGCACAATATACTTGAAAACGGATTGCGTGTAACGGAATTTTCAAACGGTATAAAGGTTTATGTGAATTATTCCAAAAGTTCCTTGTCCTCACCTTTGGGAGAGGTAGAACCGAATGGTTATATCTGGGGGTGATATGTAATGAAAAAGAAAAAGCACAGAAGTATAGAACAACTTAAAAGCAGTTATGGTTATATGTTTACTTTGCATTGGGCGATAGGATTTATAGTTTTTTTCGCTATCCCGATTTTTCAATCATTACGTTATTCATTCTCTGATGTAATTATGGATTTTCCCGTAAGGATTTCTTTTGTAGGTTTAACCAACTATAAGGAATTACTTACAGTTGACCCGGATTATACTTCTGATATTTTAAAGGATATAGGAATGTTTTTATATTCGCTTCCTATAATTTTATTACTTTCTATCGTAATCGCATTACTTCTTAATCAAAATTTTAAGGGCAGAGTGTTTTTTCGAGCAATGTATTTTACCCCGGTTATTATAGCATCAGGTGTTGTAATGGAACTTATGTTTAAAACAACAAGTTCGGATTTAGTATCTGCAGGTGTAAGTGCATCGATAACAGATTCTATGTTCGGCGTAGAGGACGTGGTCGCTTGGTTAAATCTTCCTGATTCGATTGCAGAGTATGTAAAACAAATTATAAATGCTATTTTTGACCTTGTTTGGAGTTGCGGAATACAGATTGTATTAGTAATTGCCGGTCTTCAATCGATACCTGCTTCGTTATATGAGGCATCTCGCGTAGAAGGAGCTTCAAAATGGCAGGAGTTTTGGTTTATTACTTTTCCAATGCTCGGAAGTGTAACATTGCTTGTTATAGTTTATACAACGGTAGACCTCTTTACTTCAATGAAAAATCAGGTTGTGTCGAAGGCTCTGTCTATGATGAGCACGGGTGGTGTATATGATACACCTTCAGCAATGCTTTGGTTCTATTTCCTTATAATGAGTGCGTTAATGGGTGTATTATTATATGCATATTATCGTATTCTATTAAGACGTTGGCAGTAAAGGAGGAATTAGTTATGGAAAATTTATTTAATAAATTTATAGAAGATCCTTCTTTAGCAATAAGGCAGAAAAAACGAGTAGAAAATTTGGCTTCAAGGTTTTTTCTTCCAATAATCAGGTTGCTTGTGCTTTCGGCAATAGGATATATAATTATTTATCCGCTTCTATATATGTTTGTCGCCTCATTAAAGGCAAGAGGTGAATATTATACATCAGGTAGAGTGTGGTTGCCTTTTGATGTCAATCCTAAATACAACTATTCTATGGCTATGGATTTGGTAGATTATTTTTCATCATTAAAGTCAACTTTGCTATTTGAAATAGTTGCAGCTATATTGGAAATTATTACTTGTTCTGTTGCGGCATACGGTTTTGCGAGATTTAACTTTAAACTTAAAGGAATAATGATGGCAGGTTTGTTTTTAACCATAATTATTCCCGAAGCAATGATGATAATTCCAAGAATGGTAACATATTCAAATTTAGACTTTTTGGGTATTTTAGGCTTAATAAATAAGACAACAGGCGCAAATATTAAGATAAATCTTATAGGAACACCGTGGGCGTTCTATCTGCCATCTTTATTTGCTATTGGTTTAAGAAGTGGAATATTGATATTTATATACATTCAATTTTTCAAGGGGCTTCCAAGGGAGCTTGAAGAAGCAGCATGGGTAGATGGCGCAGGCCCAATAAAAACTTTTATACGTATAGCGTTGCCGTCATCGGGAGTTGTATTTACTACGGTAACAGTATTCTCAGTTGTATGGCATTGGAATGATACATTGCTTGCTAATATGTATATTATGAACGCATCGCATCAAACGCTTTCAGTAATGCTAAGTAGGATAGAAAATTCTTTTACAGGTGCACTTGGCAGTAGCAGAGTACCTGAAACGCAGTCGATGATGATGGCGGCATGTATATTGTTTATAGCACCGCTTTTAATTTTCTATATCATAGCACAAAAAAGATTTATAGAAAGCATAGATCGTGTAGGTATTACCGGTTAGTGTTTTCTTGAATATATAAAATATAAGGAGAGTTATTATGAATAGTATTAAGAGAATTTTGTCATTATTAGTTGCAATTGCTATGGTAGCCTGTGTTTTCACAGGTTGCTCCGGAAAGAAGGAAACTTCTGCTGATGGTAATGGCGGTACCGGAATGTCGGCTACCAATAAAAATCCTAACGTTAATGTAGAAGATTATCGTGGAACAACCATTACCTACGTTACTTGGAAGGACCCTGATAAGAATGAAGATGGTCCGGTTGTGGATGCTTTTGAGAAGAAGTATGGTATAAATGTAAATATTAATCTTGTTTCTCAAGATGATTACGTTAATACAATTGCTGCAAGTATTGCTTCGGGAACACAGGGTGATATTTGCTTTGTTAACGGTACTTTCCCCGGCTCGCTTACTGTTATGCAGCCACTTGATGCTGCAAAACTTAATTTAAAAGACCCCATTTGGAATCAAACAACACTAAAAAATTCTACAGTTAATGGTCATCCTTACTTAGTAGATACTCTTAGCAACGTTTGGGCAGAGGTTGATATTTGTGTATATAACAAAGCCCTTTTTGAACAAAACGGTATAACAAGTCCTGCAGAATATTACGAGGCAGGTTCTTGGACATTGGAAACCTTTAAAAAGGCTTGTCGTGATATTACCGCTCTTGGAAAAGGATATACGGGTGCTACCGTTTTGGGTGAAATTTTCTTAGGTATCTGTGGCGCTCAAACATATTCATACGAAAATGGCAAGTTTAAAGCTAATATAAATGATAGATATTATGATGCTACCATAAAACTTTCGGAATTATTTAACGAAGGACTTATTACACCTACAAGATCTGAATTTTCAAATGGCAAAGTAGGTATGGCGCTTACAAACTGTTATGCTCTTAAGCGTACGGGATATTATTCTACCTTTAATTCTGACAACATTGGTGTTACATATTTGCCAAGATATGATAAAAACAGTGAGCAGATTACAACAGGTATTTATCGTGGTTGGGGACTTATTCGTGGAGCGAAAAACCCTGTAGCTGCCGGTATTTTCTTGAGAGAATATCTTGATGTTAACAATTATGACTTAGACGATACCTTCCATAACGAAGATGCAGCAAACTTCTTCTTCAAAGTTACCGGCGAAACACAAAATATTAATTACTATTATACAGAAGGTATGGCTGTTGCTACCGGTAATACAGAAAGAGAAATCAAATACTTTGAACAATGGTCGTTCAGATCAACTCCTTCACAGGTTCGCAGTTATATTGACAGTAAACTTCCTACTATCGAGCGTATAGTTGAGAAGGCTAACAGCGTTGTTAAATCTGAAAATAAATGGCTCGTTGATAATTTTGGTTCAAAATAAATTTTGATTTGGTATAAATGTTTTATGAAAGGAGCATTGGTTTGAGATTACGAAAGAGTGTTTTAAGTTTAATTCTCACTATTGCTGTGCTTATTTCCAGCATATCTGTAGTTGGGTTAAACATTTTTGCACAAGATGTTACGCCATATTGGAGCGGAAACGAAATAGCGCCTACCCAAGGTAGCGGAACAAGTAGTGATCCATATATTATTTCTACAGCAGAAGAATTTGCTGATATAATGCAAAATGTTCGCGGACAGAACGTTCGATATAAGCTTGCCGCAGATATTTATCTTAATGATATCACAAAGATAAATTGGTCCACAGGTGAAGTACAAAGCGGATATAGTGTAAAAACTTGGACACCTACTGCATTCAGAGGTTATATTGATGGTGACGGTCATACTATATACGGCTTATATATTGATAAAAAACCCTCATCTTATGTGGAAGGCAATAGTAACGGAAAAGGTGTGGGCTTGCTTACTGAAAACTGGGGTAGTGCTACCGTAGAATTTAAAAATATCGGTATGGATTATGTTTATCTGCACGGTGCAAGCGCAGTTTCTCCTTTTGTTGCCCGTCAGAATAAAGGTGTTATAAAATTTGACAGTTGCTATGTGGGTGAAAATGTTACACTTAAAGGATATTCTACCGCCGCATTTGTAGCACAAGGCGGTACCAGTACAGTTAGTATTGAGAATTCATATTCACTTATTCCCACACAAAATGCAGTTTCAAACGGCGGTAAGGCTGGCGGAATTTTGGGCGATGTGTGGACTCCTAATACAAAGAGCATTTCTAGCTCATTCTGTATAGGAAAGCTTTATGGAAATAATAAACCCACAGGTTCGAATACAGACCTTTCTTCTTGCTATGCTACTGCTTTGTCAAAATCAGGTGACGGCGTTAATATACTCACCGAAGACGAGATGCAAGGTACAGCAGCGGCAATCAATATGTCGGCTTTAGATTTTGAAAATGTTTTTATAACAACAGATACCTTTCCGGTATTAAGAGTATTTCAGTGCTATCAGGTTGTGTGTCATATAACTAATGCTGATACAATTACTTATCAAGTTTTAGCTGATACTACCTTTGCGGATTTGGAGAGTCCTAAATATCCCGGTTATATGTTTGAAGGCTTTTATCTTGACAAAAATCTTACTGTTAAAGCACAGGATACGGATTTAGTATATGAATATAGCGATATTTACACCAAATGGCGTGAGGCACCACCTGATGCTCCAATATGGAATGGTGCAGAAAGCAAGCCGGTAACGGATGCTGATGGTGATGGATATATTGACATTACATATCCCTCTGAACTTGCTTGGGTTATTGCCAACGATGGTAATAACGGCGGAAAATATGAGCTTTTAAACGATATTTACCTTAATGATATTAAAGTTAATGCAGAAAACGGCAGTTATACTAATAACGCTGATACCGAACCTTTAGAATGGTATGTTAAGTCTGATTGTGCTTTTAGCGGTGAAATAAACGGTAACGGACATATAGTTTACGGTTTGTTTTATGATAATGGTACCAGTCAATTATCTGCAGGACTTATTCCATCTGTTAACAAAGCGACAATAAAGAATATAGGTATTGAAGATGCTTTTGTTATTCATAATTCCGAATATAGAACAGGTGCAGTTGTAGGTACCGTTCAAACCGCAGATTCGGTTGAAATAGATGGATGTTACGTTGGAAAAAGCGTTTATCTTAAAGCTGAGAAGAAGATAGGCGGTATTACAGGCGGTGGCGCTCCGACAAACAAAAACAAAAGTGTAAGGGTAACAATTAGTAATTGTTACTCACTTGCAACTATTGATGCCGCAAGTTCTGGCGGAATAGTTGGTAATTTGTGGTCCACATATAACAGATACTACATTACAGGCTGTTATACTAACGGCAGGTTTTCCGAAGGTACTGCTGACCTCGGACAATCAAAGAATAATTATGCTTTGCAGGAAAACGGCGGAACAAGATGGACTACACTTACTCTTGACGATATGATAGGCGCTGTTGCGAAGACTAATATGCCTAATTTGGATTTTGATAACGTATATATGACTACGTTTGATTATCCGCAGCTGCGTAGATTTTATGATTATGTTGTTGGGTATCAGATAAATTCTTTTGAAAAAGTGAACATAGGTGTATCGAAGGATACTACCTTTGCAGATCTTACAAAACCCGCAAGATTAGGTTACACCTTTGGTGGATTTTATATAGATTCTGGATTTACTATAAAGGCTGATGACAGTGCCTTGGTAAAGGATTATACCATTATCTATGCTAAACTCGATCCAATTACTTCGGGTGACACGGTTTATAACAACTATGATCAAGAGGGTGCAACCTTTACAAAAATCGAGCAGGAAGACAAACGTGATTATCAGGTTGAAGGCAACTTTAACGCTACAATTAGTAACTTTACCGCAACAAACGAAAAAGGTCAGTTTACCCAGTATGATGCGTGGGTAGAACCCGGTGTTGGACTTAACGGAAGTAACGCCCTTAAGGTTATTAGAGCAAGAGGATACGAGTGGCAGTGGCAAACCGCTGTTATGCTTTATGATTTTGATGGTTCTTCCTTTGTTCCTGAAACAAATTCGTATTATAAAATAAGTCTTAAATATAAGCTGAGCTCTCTTGCAAGCGGAAAAGAGTTAAAACTCCGCTTGAGAGAGAAAACAGATGGCAAGGTTAATGTAGAATACGAAAACGTTGTTGAATATGGAATAATAAATCAAAAGAGAATTGAGAATGCGTCCGTATCAAATGCATGGGTAAAAACCGAGTTTAAGTTTGCTACCGGCAACGATGTAGAGGCGCTTTATCTTGCAATCACTACCGAAAATACAAAATGGTGGGCTGAAGAACTTGAATTCTACATCGATGATATTATAATCGAAAAAATCACCGAAGAAGAAATGAACAAGGCTTACAGCAGTCCTGATTCTATAAATACTTATGATGAAGATGATATTACCTTCACTAAAATGGAACAGTCTGATAAGCGTGACTATAAGGTTGACGGTAATTTCTTGGCTTCTAAAAGCAGCATAGGAGTAGGAACAGAGCATGGTCGTTTCGCACAGTTCGATGCCTTTGTTGAAGAAGGTGCAGGTATAAACGGCGGTAATGCCGTAAAGGTGATACGTGCTCAAGGTTATGAAAATCAATGGCCGGCATCGGTTATGATTTACGATGGTAACCATAATGCATTTACACCTAAAGCAAATGCGTATTATAAGATAACCTTAAAATATAAGTTGAGTAGCCTTAAATCAGGTAAACAAATTAAATTGCGTTTGCGCCAGACCGTAAACGGTAAGGTTAATGTTAAATACGAAAACGTTATGGAGTACGGTGTTGTAAACGAACGTCGTGTAGATAACTATGCAATATCGGAAAAATGGATTGAAGCAACAATGAAGTTTGCTACCGGTGATGAAGTAGAATCACTGTTTTTGGCTATAACTACCGAAAACAATCGTTGGTGGGCTGAGGAACTGGAATTCTACATTGATAATATTGAAATCAAAGAAATCACCAAGCAAGAAATGAAAGAACCTTACGTGAGTCCCAATTCTAAAAATACTTACGATGAAAAGGATGTTGTATTCACAAAGATTGAGCAGTCTGACAAACGTGACTATCATGTAGATGGTAATTTCTTGGGTACTATGAGTAGTATGGGTATCGGTACCGAACAAGGCCGATTGACTCAGTACGATGCCTTTTTCCAAAAGGGTTCAGGTATAGGTGGCAGTAATGCTATAAAGGTAATACGTGCTCAAGGTTATGAAAAACAATGGCCTACCGCTATTATGCTGTATGATAAGAATCAACTTCAGTTTACACCGAGAGCTAATTCCTTCTATCAAATAACTCTTAAATATAAGCTTAGTGAACTCAAAGAGGGAAAACAGATAGAAATCAGGCTTAGACAAGAGGTTGGCGACAAGGTTAACGTTAAGTATGAGCAGGTGGTTGATTACGGAAGGGTTAATGAAGAGATAATCGATCATAATGATGTTTCTAAAAAATGGGTAACGACTACCTTTAAGTTCTGCACAGGAGATAGTGTAGCACCCTTGTTTTTAGCAATAACTACCCAAAACAATCGTTGGTGGGCTGAAGAACTCAGTCTTTATATCGATGATATTGCAATCAAGGAAATCACTTATGATGATATGGGATTTGATGAAGGCGTAAAGGGCAGAGTATGGTCGGGAAAAATTGCCATGAAATATGCAGGAGGTAGCGGAACTAAAAATAATCCCTACCTAATAGAAACTCCCGAACAACTTGCAAAATGCGTTAAGGATTCTGCTGAAGAACTTACGTATTATAAGATAACTGCAGACCTCAAATTAAACGACACATCAAAATCTAACTGGAAAAAGAATGCAAAAAGTTGGATTATAGATAAAGAAGGTAATATAGTGTTCAGTGGTCATCTTAACGGTAACGGACACATTATTTCAGGACTTTATTATAATGCTACTGACGGTTCTGTTAAGTGGGCGGCATTGTTCCCACATTTAGCAAGAAACGCATATATTGAAAAGTTGGGAATAGTAAACTCTTCAATAATTGCGCTTAACGGTACGGAAGAAACCTATGCTGCGCCTTTTGGAGCATTTGTTAACAGTGCAAAGAATTTTGAAGGTACAACAGAGCCTAAGTTAAGTCAGTGCTTTGCAGATGATACCGTTTATGTAGAAGCATGTTATGCCGGCGGTTTGTTGTGCGGTGTTGCCGGAAAAGCACCAGTAACACTTGAAAACTGTTATTTCACCGGAACTCTTACAGGTATATCTCATACAGGAACTTTACTTGGTAACAGTTGGACTAATGATGACAATTTCAGTACAATTAAGAATTGTTATGCCTCTACACCCGATAGAGACCATATAGTTTCCAATAAAGGTATTAAGAGTACTAATTATGAAAATGTATATTCTGATAGTACGGTGGATACTCCTCGTCCTGTAGGAGTTAGTTATACAATTCTTAAATTTATGCAGGGCACTGAAGGAAAAAAATTGATGGAAGGCTTTGATTTCCAAAAGATTTGGAAAGAGGTTGATGGTGGTACACCTGTTTTACGTGTATTTAATTCAAACAAGTATTCTTCAACAAGAGAGAGCGAAGACGTAATTATTAGTTTCATAGTAAACGGTGGCTCAAAGTGTGAACCAATTCATGGTCAAGCTCGTTCTAAATTGCCAAAGCTTCCCGAACCTACACGTTACGGATATAAATTTGTGGGTTGGTATCATTTCTACGACCTTAACCTTAAATGTGAACACACTACATTCCCGGATTATAACACCGTTCTTTATGCTAAATGGATTGCAACGGGATTCGAGATTGATTTTGAGGGTAACTATGATCCCGAATATGATTACAATTCAGCGGTAGATCATCATAAGCCAGGTGCATCAGGATATTTACCTGCCTATAACCGTAATGGTATGAAATCTATGCATTGTTTATCTAATGCTGAAGTTTCTCCGACATTCTTGCTTTCATATGAAAACACTCTTGAGGCTGGTAAGCAATATGATATTACCATAAGACTCAAAAGTGATTCGGCAGAGGCTCTTTCAGGTAATGTTGAATTAGTATTCTCAAAGCATCCTGATATTGCTGCCGAGCTTACTGCTAATGGAGAAGTAATAGAGTTTAAAGATGTGGATTCTAAGACATGGAAAGAATACAAAACAACCTTTGTCGCAGGGGATGAGCATATCTTCCTTAGAACGCCAAAGAATATGAGTTTGTATTTTGATGATATTCACGTTGTTCCTACAGGGGAAACCTCCACATCGGCAAATGCAATTTCTAATACACAACTAATAATTATTATTTGTGCTAGTACGGCAGGTGTATTATTGCTTGGCGGAATAGCAACTTTGATAGTTTTCAAAATCAGGAAACGTCGTAAGGCAATTTAAAGTGTTTTAAAAGGTTCAAGACAGGTCTAAACCACCTGTCTTGAACAAAACAAAAAATATTATAAGGGTATGAGCATATGTTTACAAAATTAAAAACAATTGGCTGTAATTGCGGCAAAGAGCATATTTTCGAATCGGAAATTATAATAGGCTCAGGAGTGCTTTCTGATTTGCCGTCAATTTTAAAATCTAAAAATTTTAAAAAGCCTTTTGTTTTTGCTGATAATAATACATATTTTGCCGCAGGAAAAAGAGTTGTGAACCTTTTGAGTGGCAGTAGTTTTGAGGTAAAAAAATATGTATTTAATAAGGATAACTTAGAACCTGATGAAACAAATGTTGGATTGGCTATTATGCATTACAATCCCGACTGTGATGTTGTAATTGGTGTCGGCTCGGGTGTAATAAATGATATCTGTAAAATAGTTGCAACGGTAGCTAATAAACCTTATATTATAGTAGCGACAGCACCATCTATGGATGGTTATGCATCAGCATCGTCCTCTATGACAATGGAGGGATTGAAAATGTCCCTTGATAGCAAATGTGCTGATGTTATTTTAGGTGATTTAGATATTCTTTGTGATGCTCCTTTAAAAATGATGATATCAGGACTTGGCGATATGCTTGCTAAATATGTATCAATATGTGAATGGAGAATAGCACACATTATAACAGATGAGTATTACTGTCAAGATGTAGCAAGCTTGGTTAGGGAGGCTCTTAAAAAATGCGTAGACAATGCGGACGAACTCTTGAAGCGTGACAAAGAAGCAGTCAAGGCGGTTTTCGAGGGTTTAGTTATTTGTGGGGCAGCGATGAAATTTGTCGGAATTTCACGACCTGCATCCGGTATAGAGCATTATCTTTCTCATATATGGGATATGCGTGGAGCGGAATTCGGCACGCCTGTCAGCTATCATGGTATTCAATGTAGCATAGGCACCTTAATAGCAGTTAAATTGTATGAGCAGATAAAGACTATCACACCGGATAGACAAAAAGCTTTAGAATATGTTTCAAAGTTCAACTATGATGAATGGAGCTGCCAGCTTAGAAAGTTTGTCGGCAAAGGCGCAGAATGTATGATTGCCCTTGAACAGAAAGAGCAGAAATACGATAAAGACCTTCATGCAAAACGGTTAGAAAAAATCATAGATAATTGGGACAGTATTTTGAAAATAATTGACGAAGAATTACCTTCGTCAAAAGAAATAGATGGGTTACTCGACAAACTCGGTGCGCCCAAAACACTTGAAGATATTGGATTGCCAAGTAGTATATTACCAATAACTTTTAAAGCGACAAAAGATATACGGGATAAGTATGTCTTGTCAAGACTTTGTTGGGATTTAGGGATAATTGATGATATAGTTAAATAGTATCTAATTTCTATAAATAAAAATTCCCCCTTATTTATAAGGGGGAGTTAATAATAAAGTGATATATTATTTGGTGTTGCTTATGATACCGGAAATATCTTTTGTATCACATAATGTATTGAGATATGTTTTGTTGAATTTATTTTTATCACATAATAAAAAACTTTCTTTTGAATTTTTTATCATTATTCTGCGGATATTGTTTTCTAAGATAGAATTATCGGTTGCAATTCCTTCATTTGAAATTCCTCGGCAGGAGAAAAAGGCGATATCAGCATTATAACGGTTTAATGTGTTTTCCGCATCAGGTCCTACGTGGGAAAAAGATTCGTGTGTTATTTCGCCGCCGGTAGAAATGGTTTGTATTCCCATAGATGCAGCTTCAATTAAGGTTTTTGCACCGTTAGTTATTATAAGTATGTTTTTAAAGTTTGTCAGCAGAGGTAGTATGTAAAATGCTGTTGTAGAAGCATCCAGCATAATTACATAACCGTCTTTTATGTGAGATATTGCTTTGATTGCTATTTCTTTCTTAGCCTCGTTTTGCTCCATATCACGGATGAATAATGGTATTCGCTGATTAGGAGAATTGGTTTTTAATGTTACAACACCACGCCTACAGGATAATAAATTTCTTTTTTGAAGGGTAATGACATCTCTGCGCACAGTAGGTTCACTTATGAAAAGCTTTTGAGCAAGTTCTTTGACTGTATGCGGGCGCTGAGCAAGAAAATTAATGTATTGATTTTCACGATTAAAAATTGACATAAAGATTCAATTCCTTCACAACATTTTGATTGAATTTTGATTATAACAAACTTATTATAATCGATAATTGAGCGATTTGTCAATGGAATTTTTTAGATAACGATAAAAATATGGTTTTACATTCAAACGATAATGGGGGAAAGAGAAATGTTTAAAGAAAATTTTGTTTGGGGAGTGGCTACATCTTCATATCAAATTGAAGGTGCTGCGTTTGAAGACGGCAGAGGTTTAAGTATTTGGGATGTTTATTCCTCTGATGGAAGATGCTTTAATGGTCATACCGGTGAAATTGCCTGTGACCATTATCATAGGTTTGAGGAAGATATCAAGCTTATGAAAGAGTTAGGAGTCAAAGCATACAGATTTTCTATCGCTTGGCCTCGCATTATTCCTGATGGTGTTGGCGAAGTTAATCAAAAGGGAATAGATTTTTATAATCGTCTTATTGATTGTCTTCTTGAAAACGGAATAACTCCTTACGTTACATTATTTCATTGGGATTTACCTTTCGAATTAGAAAAAAAGGGGAATTGGAGCAATCCTGATAGTCCTAAATGGTTTTTAGAATATGCAAAAGTAGTGTTTAAAGTATTTGGAGACAGAGCAAAGCATTTTATTACATTTAATGAACCGCAATGCTTTATCGGCAATGGCTATTATTATGGAACACAGGCTCCAGGATTAAAGTGTCAGAACAGTGAACTTGTAGTAAAGGCACATAATATTATGTTAGCCCACGGTCTTGCAGTAAGAGAGTTTAGAAAAATGGTTCCTGACGGAAAGATTGGTTATGCTCCAAAAGGTTCAGTTACAATACCTGCAAGTGATTCGCCTGAAGATATTGAAGCAGCAAGAAAATGTTATTTTGATGTTCCTGCTGAATTGTGCGTAAAAAGTGTATCCTGGTGGAGCGACCCGATTATGTTAGGGCATTATCCCGAAGACACCGAAGCCTTCAAAAAACTTGAAAAATATTTACCGAGCAATTATAAAGAAGATTTGAAAATAATTTCCGAACCGATTGATTTTTACGGTCAGAATATTTATAATGGAAGTCTTATCCGTGCTACTGAAAAAGGTTATGAGCGTGTAAATCACCCGATGGAAACTGCGGTTAATTCAATGGGATGGCCTGTAACTCCAAAATCCTTATATTGGTCACCTAAATTCTTATATGAACGCTATAAAAAGCCAATTCTGATTACTGAAAACGGTATGTCTTGCCATGATTCAATTTCTGCTGACGGCAAGGTATACGACCAAAATCGAATAGATTATATGAGCGGTTATTTAAAAGAATTAAGCCGAGCAATTGACGATGGCGTTGACGTTGCGGGCTATATGTATTGGTCCTTTATGGATAATTTTGAATGGGCTTATGGATATTCGCCACGTTTTGGTCTTGTATATGTTGATTACAATAATTTGAATCGTATACCTAAAAAATCTTTTTATTGGTACAAAAAAATAATAGAGAATAACGGTTCCGAGATGTAAAAGTGCTAATCGAAAGGGAGAAAATTATGAACTATTCAAACGATATACGCATTATGACAAATAATGTAAAGAGAGACGTTAATATCGGCGCAAGGGCAGGCTTAATGATTAAAAATTATTTGCGTTATATGCCAGATGTATTAGGACTTCAGGAGTGTGACCCGTTAGCTTATAAAGAGGTTATTGACCCGATTTTGAATCAATATAATGTTGTGGCTACGGTAACATCATCAAATGGTGATTTTTCAAGAACACCAATACTTTATAAAAAAGACAAGTATGAAAAGGTGGATGAGTGGTGTGATTTTCTCACTGCTAGATATACCGATTCAAAAACCTACTCGGTTGTAGTTCTAAAAGATAAAGAAAGTGGCAAAATGTTTGCTTTAATTAATGTGCATTTTGCAATTATTATCGGTTCATACCCTAAGGAAATAGGTACTGATAGTGAGGTTGGCAATATGTGGCGTGTATCTAATGCAAAGCAGGTAGTAGAGATAACAGAAGAAATTGTTGACAAATATGGGAAAATACCTGTATTCTTAACTGGAGATTTCAACTCTACAAGTAAACACGACCCTTATAAAATACTCACTGAAATATTTGAAGACACATTGGTGACTGCAAAGCAACATCCTGAAAAAATGATGGCAACCTTTCATCGTGTTGGAGAAAGTTCAGACCAAAACGGTCTTCCGTACGACACTGTTTTTGTTACAAAAAACAGTGCCGAGGTTATCTTTAGCGAAATAATTGATGACCAAGATATGATAAACAGTACAGACCATCTTGCAGTTATTGCAGATGTGAAAATTTAAGGTGATTTAAAAATGAAAATTGCAGTACAATCAGGAAGAACGGTAGAAGAATTAGGTCCGGCAACAGCATACAAGCTTTATAAGGAATGCGGTTTTGAAGCAATAGACTGGAACATAAATAACTCCTTGAGTGTGGGTAAAATAAAATCAGGTGAATATAAAGGGAAATGTATATTTGAAAAGGATATGGATGAAATTCTTGAGTATTATCAAGAAGAACTTGATGAGCTTAAGAAGAATGGTTTGACAATAGCTCAAGCACATGCAATATTTCCTTCATATGTTACCGGTCATCCGGAAACTCTCGATTATATAATAGAACTTCACAAGAAAATGATTGCTTTTTGCGATATAGTGGGTTGCAAATATTTGGTTGTGCACGGAATTTGTTATTATAAAGATAATTACAGCGAAACTCTTGATGAGATAAACGCACTAAATTATAAACTATATTCAGGTTTAATTCCCGCCTTACAGAATTCTAATGTTGTGGTCTGTCTTGAGAATTTATTTGCTCGCAGTGACAAAATAAATTATGTTGAGGGGCATTGTTCTAATCCTTATGAAGCGGTGGAATTGATTGATAAATTAAACTGTCAGGCAGGTAAGGAGTGCTTTGGTTTATGCCTTGATACAGGGCATTTAAATCTTTTGCGTATCGACTGCCGAAGATATATTCCGGTTTTGGGAAAAAGAATTAAAACTTTGCATATACACGATAACGATGGAGTTACAGACCAACACAAAGCACCATATACCGGAACTTTTAATTGGAAAGCTTTTTGTAAGGAGCTTGCAAAAATAGGATATGACGGTGATATTGGCTTTGAAACCTTTATGCAAACTTCACTTGAAGTAATTGATGAGGAAATGCTAACACCTTGGTTTAGACTTATATTTGAATGTGGCAATCATTTTAGAAATATAATATCAAAAAAATAGGATAGTGATTTACAAATGAAAGATCAAAACATATTAGAATATGCCGAAAAAAACCATAAAAAGATGTTTAGAGAGCCTGACGGATTACTTAAATATAAATACATAGTTCCGGGCAGTGTGTATGACGATTGTCTATGGGATTGGGATTCTTGGCTTACCAATATCGCTTTAAGACAGTTTGTGAAAGAAGATATCAGCGAATACGAAAGAGGTTGTATTTGCAATTTTCTTGAGGTTATGACCGAAGATGGAAGAATTCCAATTTATATTACTCCAAAAGTGTGCCGTCCTGATATTTTTAAACATAGTGAAAGTAATATACATAAACCCTGTTTAGCACAGCACGCCGCTTTTTTAATAAAAAATGATAACGGTAATGCTGAGTGGATTCGTTCACGTTTTTCTAAATTAAAGCAGTTTGTTAATTGCTATATAAATAATTTCCGTCACGAAAACGGTCTTTATTATTGGTACGATGATTCGGCTATCGGTGTTGATAATGATCCGTCTACATTTTACCGCCCCCATAAAAGTTCGGCGTCAATTTATCTTAACTGTTTAATGTATAAAGAGTTAGAGGCACTTTGTTATATAGGTGAATTGCTTAGTGAAGATATGTCTTTTTACCGTAACGAAGCTGAAAATCTAAAAAATGCGGTTAGAACTAATTGCTATGACGAAAAAGACGGTATGTATTACAGTGTTGATTTGAATTTATTACCTATAATACCTACAAAACATTCGGGCGGGCCGAGACATTGGGACTGCCTTATACAAAGACTCGGTTGTTGGTCCGGTTTTTTGGCAATGTGGAGCGGTATTGCAACAGAAGAACAGGCAGAGCGAATGGTAAAAGAAAATCTGCTTGACGAAAATGCATTTTGGGCTCCCTTTGGCGTAAGGTCTCTTTCTAAATATGAAAAAATGTATGTGATTAAAGAATCGGGCAACCCATCTTGTTGGTTAGGACCTATATGGGGAATAGCAAACTATATGGTGTTTAAAAGTCTTATAAAGTACGGATATATGAACGAGGCTAAGGAATTAGCAGAAAAAACAATAAAACTGTTTTCAGAAGATATTGCAGATTGTGGCGATTTGCACGAGTATTATGACCCTGAAACTGGAGAGCCTGTTATGAATAAGGGCTTCCAAAGTTGGAATTTGCTTGCTGTAAATATATCTGCTTGGCTTAACGGTGATGAGGTAATTGAAGAGTTTTAAGTTATACCAATATTTAATCGGGTGAAGATTATGGAATCATATATTAATTTAGATAAAAATTTAATAGTTAATACTACAATAGGCGATGCAGAGGTAAAGTGGTATGATGTAAGGCAATCGCCTTTTTCACTCCACGGATTTTGCGAATCAGATGGTTCTTCATTTATACGAGTGCCACAGGATGTTGCAGTAGCAACGAGCGAAAAGGTTGGAAAAATCAGTCAAGAGTCTGCAGGTGGTAGAGTGCGTTTTACCACCGATTCTCCGTACATTGCTATTCGCACAAAGTTTTCGGCAGTGGGTAAATCACCCCATTTAACTATGCTATCTACAGTTGGATTCGACCTATACATAGACGGTGAATTTGGTAGCCGTTTTGTTAAAGAGTTTCGTATGCCTTATGATATGACCGATAGTTATGAACAGATATTGCATCTTGAATGCAGTAAAAAGCGTTCATATACAATTGATTTTCCGCTTCGCTCTGTGGTGGAAACCCTTGAAATCGGCTTGAAACCAAATTCTTTTTTGGGTGAGGCGACGCCCTACCGTTATATAGAACCATTGGTATTTTACGGTTCTTCTATAGTTCACGGTGTAGGCGCAAGCCGTCCCGGACTTACATACCCTGCAATAATATCACGTGAAATGAATATAGATTACAAAAATTTAGGTTTTTCGGGCAATGCGTTAGGTGAAACGGCTATTGCAGAGTGGATATCAACTCTGTCAATGAGTGTTTTTATTTGCGATTATGACCACAATACACCTAATACCGAACATTTGGCAAATACTCACTATAGATTTTATGAAACTGTTCGTAAAAATAACCCTGATGTACCCTATATAATGATATCGGCACCCGATTATTGGCCAAGAGCGAAAGATTGGGAGTCTTTGCTCCAACATAGGGATGTAATAATGAAATCATATTTAAAGGCTCGTGCTGTGGGTGATAAAAATGTTTATTTCATAGATGGAATAAGCTTCAATGTAGCACCCCATCAATATGAAATGACACTTGATAGTGTGCATCCAAACGATTCGGGGTATATAAGAATGGCCGACAGTATCGGCTCGGTAATAAAGCACATATTAGAAAAAAGATAGTGCGGTAAATAATTAGATTTTTGACAGCAAAAGAGGGTTATAAATATGAAGTGGGTTAAATCACCGCTAAATGAAAAATATTCAGGTGCTTTAAGTTTTATTAAAGAGCTTAATATACATAAGGATATTGTATCTGCTAAAGTTAAAGTATCTGCAGTTGGTTTGTATGAGTTACATATCAATAATCAGAAAATAGGAAACAGGGTATTAACTCCCGGCTTTACAAGTTATGACCATCGTGGAATTCAATATCAGGAATTTGATATTACAAAGAATTTAAAAGAAAAAAATACAATAAATATTATGGCTGCACCCGGTTGGGCTGTCGGCCGTTTTGGATTTGTAGGAAACACAGGTTTATATGCAGATCATATAAGTGTTTGTGCCAGATTTTCAATAACCTATACTGATAAGAGTACTGATATTTTTTACACTGATGACTCTTGGAGTGTTTATACTAATCAGGTTTTATATGCTGATATTTATAATGGTGAAACTATTGATAAAACCCATACCCCGAAATTGCTTGGCTCGGCTGTTTTAGATAATGTCAACTTTAAAATAGTTGAGGATATAGGCGAACCTATATGCGAACAGGAAAAATTAAAAGCAAATTTAATTATAACACCAAAAGGTGAAAAAGTTCTTGATTTCGGTCAGAATATGACGGGATATGTTTCACTTGAAATCAAGGGTAAAAAGGGAAGTCGGGTAAAACTCTCTTTTGGTGAAGTTGTTGATAAAGACGGTAATTTCTATAACGAAAATTACCGAACTGCAAAAAATGAAATAACATATGTCCTTAGTGGTGAAGAAGATTATTTTAAACCGAGATTTTCTTTCCAAGGTTTTAGATATGTGCGTGTTGATGAGTACCCAACAGAAGAAATTAATGTTGAGGGCTTTACTGCTATAGTGGTTCATTCTAATATGGAACGAATAGGCAATTTTGTTTGCGGTAATGAAAAAATAAATCAACTTTATCACAATATTATATGGGGACAAAAATCTAACTACCTTGATATTCCTACCGATTGTCCTCAACGGGATGAGCGTATGGGTTGGACGGGTGACGCGCAGGTTTTCTGCCAAACCGCAGGAATTAACTTTAATGTTCTAAAGTTTTTCGATAAATGGCTTGCCGATTTAAGGGCAGAACAAACCGAAGAAGGTGTAATATACGGCACTTGTCCTGAGATTGAGGGTAGTACATACAGAGCACATACAAGAATATCTGCCGCTTGGGGTGATGCTTGTACAATAATTCCTTGGACAGTATATAAATTATATGGCAATAAAAAAATATTGGCTGACAATTTCTCAATGATGCGTAAATGGGTGGACTACATACATTCATCAGGCTCTGAAGAATTTTTATGGTTGGACGGTTGGCATTTTGGCGACTGGTTGGCTTTAGATGCAGGTCCCGACAGTTACAAAGGTATAACTTCACCCGATTTAATTGCAACTGCATTTTTTGCCTATTCTACACAGTTGGTTGTAAAAACCGGCGAAGTTTTGGGTGAAGATGTATCGGATTACCGCAGTTTGTATCTAAATATCAAAAAGGCATTTAGAAAAAGATATTTAGAAGATATTTTGGCTTATGATTTGGATATCAAGCTAGGTGTAGACACTTTAGAGGGTAAAATAACACAAACTGCTATGTCGCTAATTCTTAAGTTTGATTTGTGCGAAGAATCTGAGAAAAAGCAGATTGTAGAAAACTTGGTTAAACTAATAGAATATTATGACGGTAAAATGTCTACTGGTTTTGTAGGCACTCCATACATTTTGCACGCTCTTTCTGATAATGGTAGAGCAGATGTGGCTTACAAACTGTTGTTTAATGAAGAATCACCATCTTGGTTATACTCGGTTAATAAGGGTGCTACAACTATGTGGGAGCATTGGAATGGAATAAAAGAGGATGGCAGTTTTTGGAGTACCGATATGAATTCATTTAACCACTATGCTTATGGTGCTGTTGGAGATTGGCTTTATGCAGTTTCTGCAGGAATTAAAATTGATGAAGCGGGATACCAAGAAGTGACTCTTGCACCTATACCTGATGAGCGTTTGGGATATGTAGATGCATCAATTATTACACCTTATGGCAACCTCGAAAGCCATTGGAAGTATGTAAATGGAGAAGTGAAGTTTAGATTTGTTATTCCAAAAGGAGTTACTGCTAAGATTGTATTACCTAACGGTCATACAAAAACAGTAAGTGACGGTGAGTTTTTGTTTTATTAATAAATGGTAGGAGGCAATTCGGATAATGTGTAAAGAGTATTTTCCTGACAATACACCTGTTGAGGGATGGTTTTATGATATTTCTCAAATTCAATTAGGTGAACTTGGAGAGCAATATTTAATTACAGATTACGGTATTGCCGATGACGGAAAAGTATATACCGAAAAAATACAGACACTTATAGACACTATCGCACAAAACGGCGGCGGTGTTATGGTAATACCAAGTGGTACATATATGACAGGTGCTTTGTATTTTAGAAATGGCGTAAATCTATATATCGAAGAAAACGGAGTGCTTATGGGTAGTGATGATATATCTGACTATCCTGTTTGTACAACAAGAATAGAGGGGGAAACCTGCACTTATTTCCCTGCACTTATAAATGCAGATAATGTTGATGGACTTAAAATATGTGGAAAAGGTACTATTGATGGTAACGGCTTTAAGTCTTGGAAGGCTTTTTGGATTCGTAAAAGTTGGAACCCTAATTGCACCAATAAGGATGAACAAAGACCTAGACTTATATATATTTCTAATTCAAGTAATGTATCAATAGTAGGTTTAAAACTTCAAAATTCACATTTTTGGACCAATCATTTTTATAAATGCAGTTATGTTAAGGTTGTTGATTGCTATATTTTTTCACCCGTAACTCCCGTTAAGGCGCCAAGTACGGATGCAATAGATATAGATGCCTGCACCGATATTTTGATAAAGAACTGTTATTTTCATGTGAATGATGATGCCATAGCATTAAAGGGCGGAAAAGGGCCTTTTGCGGATGAATTGCCCGAAAACGGTGCAAATGAGCGGATTTTAATTGAAGATTGTGAGTATGGTTTTTGCCACAGTTGTCTTACTTGCGGTTCTGAGTCAATACATAACCGTAATGTTATTTTAAGGGATATTAAGGTGCATTCCGCGCAACGCCTGTTTTGGCTCAAAATGAGACCTGATACACCGCAGCACTATGAGTATATCACTATTGAAAATGCCAAAGGCAAGGTTGATGAGTTTATTAATATTAAACCTTGGAAGCAATTTTTTGATTTAAAGGGAAGAAAAGATATTCCTTTGTCTTATGCTAACAATATTACTATAAAAAACTGTGAAATAGAATGTAAAAAGTATTTTAATGTAATTAAAGATTGCTCACAGTATATATTATCCCATTTTATATTTGAAAATTTGATAATTAAAACAGATGATGCGAAGTTTTTTGAGGATGCTGTAGAAAACTTTTTTGTTACTAATATTTCTGTAAATAGTATAAAGTAATGCTAATTATAGATTTGTACTTTAGTTTTTTGATTTGAAAAATGAGGGAATAAATATTTATGAAAAGAATCATAAAAGAGATTATATATATTATTTTTGGCTCTTTTTTTGTTGCTTTGGGTCTTAATATGTTTTTGGTTCCACTTCAGTTATCATCCGGAGGTATCGGTACTTTAGGAACAATTTTTCTATATTTATTTAAAGTGCCTTTATCGGTTACGAATCTTATTTTAAATGCAGTGCTTTTTGTGTTGGGTTACAAATTTATTGGAAAAGGTGTTGTGTTTAAAACTGTTTTAGGTATATTATTTTTATCATTATTTTTAGAAATAACATCTTATTTTCCAACGTTTAGCGAAGATTTATTGTTTTGTACGGTTTGTGGCGGTATCTTAGATGGTATAGGTGTTGGATTAGTTGTTAAGGTTGACGGTTCAACAGGCGGAAGTGATTTTGCGGGTGTTATAATAAAACGCTTTTTACCGCATTTACCTGTAGCTACTGTTATACTTGTGATTAATTGTGCTATTATAATGGTATCAGCAATAGTATTTAAAAGTTATATGGTTGCTTTTTATTCAATAGTTGCTTTATATGTATCCTCAAAGTTTACTGATGCAATTATGAATATAGGTTGTGAAGTGAAAACACTATATATAATCTCAGATAAATATTTAGAAATAGAAGAAATAATAATCGATAAATTTGGACGTGGTGTAACTGAAATATATAGTAAAGGTGCTTTTACTAAGAAAGAAAAGAAAATACTCTTGTGTGCAGTAAAGCCTAAAGAGGCACCAAAACTTATTAAGGAAATTAAAAATATCGATAAAAATGCTTTTGTAATAATTTTAGATTCACATGAAGTTTTAGGCGAAGGATTTATCATGTGAAAAATGATAAGCGAATGAGTTTGAATTCTCATAAACCTTTGGAAAGTTGGTTTTTTATGTTTAAAAAAGTTACACCTGAAAGCGTTGGTATTTCATCAAAATTTGTTGCTAAATTTATTAAAAGTTGTGAGAGAAATGGTATAGTTTCTCATAGTATATTGATGACGAGAGGCTACAATATATTTGCAGAATATTATTGGAAGCCATTTAATAAAGATAAACCTCACAGAATGTATTCCCAGACTAAAAGCTTTGTGGGTATTGCAATAGGCATTTTAGAAAGTGAGGGCAAATTATCTTTAGAGGATAACATATATACATATTTTCCCGAAAAAATAGAAAGAGATTTACCCGAAAATTTAAAGAATTTAACTATAAAAGATATGCTTACCATGCAAACCTGCGGTAAAACACCGAATTGGTTTTATCACGATGATATAGACCGCACACATCTGTATTTTAATGAAAATACTGCGAGTATACCGTCAGGTATGCGATGGCGTTACGATAGTGAGGGTTCGCAGGTTTTGGGGAATCTTGTAGAAAAAATATCGGGTATGTCATTGTTTGATTTTCTGAATGAACGAATTTTTAAACATATAGGTGCATTTCAAAATGCTACAATTCTAAAAACTAAAATAAAGGACAGTCATAGCGATTCAGCGCTGATTTGTACTACGCGAGATATGGCGACATTTGCGCGATTGATAATGAATGGTGGTATTTGGGAAGGTAAAAGGCTTATAAGTGAAGAATACATAAAAACCGCAACCTCAAGGGTTGTAGATAACTGCGAAAGCGCTTTTGATGACCTGTGTTATTCAGATGGTTACGGTTATCAGATTTGGAGAACTAAATATAACGGATTTGGTTTTGTAGGTATGGGGAATCAGTTGACAATATGCATACCTGATAAGGATTTTATATTCTGTTGTACCTCTGATGACCAAGGCTATCCTCAGGCAAGGGCTTTGAAATTATCAGCACTTTATGATTTGATAGTTGAAAATCTTCAAGACGAACCATTGCCTGAAAATAAGGTTGATTTTAAAGAACTTAAAAGTTTTGGAAACAGTCTTGAATTAGCAATAATGAAGGGAAATACATACAGTGATTTTCAAAATGAACTTTCGGGAAAAACTTATATTTGTGAAGATAATCCTACAGGCATAACCAAGTTTTCTTTTGTTTTTGATAAAACGGATGAGGGAAGATTGTGCTATACAAATTCACAGGGTGACAAAACGTTGTATTTTGGTATCGGTAAAAATGTTTTTGGCAAATTCCCGCAATTTGGTTATTCAGATACTCATAGCGGTTTGCCGTCTGAGAATCCTGATTTTGTGTATGACTGTGCGGCATCTGCCGCATGGGCAGAAGAGCAGAAATTATTGCTTAGAGTACAAATTATAGATGATTATTTAGGTAATATGTTTGCCGTATTTTCTTTTAGGGATGACATTGCAACTGTTACTATGAGAAAAAATGCCGAGGCGTTTCTCGACGAATACAAAGGTGAATTTGTGGCAAGAGAACAAAGATAGAGATATTATAGAGTTGGGATGGTGAAAAATGCGTATATATGAAAATCCGAAAATAACTAGTCAAAATCGCAAAGCGACAAGAAGTTATTATATTCCAAAAGGTGTTTCAAAATATAAACTTTTAAACGGCGAGTGGAATTTTGCATATTTTGAAAGAGATATTGATGTCCCTGAAAAAATAGAAAAATGGGATAAAATAACAGTTCCGTCTTGCTGGCAACTCAAAGGATATGAAAACCCAAATTATACAAATATTAACTATCCGTACCCTTGCGACCCGCCATTTGTACCCGATGATAATCCTTGCGGTGTGTATAGCAGAGATTTCGAGATAGAAAACAAATGGGGAAAAGTATATTTTGTTTTAGAGGGAGTTTCATCTTGTGCTTTCGTTTATATCAACGATAAATATGTTGGATTCACACAAGGTAGCCACCTTTCAGCAGAATTTGATATTACAGATTTTGTAAACAAAGGTAAAAACAACGTAGTTGTAAAGGTTTTGAAATGGTGTGTCGGCAGATATCTTGAAGACCAGGATGCTTTTAGATATAACGGTATTTTCCGTGATGTTTATATCCTTCAAAGACCTGAAAATCACATTGAAGATGTCGAAATAATACCAAACGATACCGCAATAAATGTTAAAATAGGCGGTAGCGCAAATATTAAAATATTTGAAAAAGATTGTCTTGTTTGTGATAAAAACATAAATGAAGAGTTTTCTTATGCACCTGAAAATCCAATTTTATGGAACGCTGAAAAGCCGTTTCTCTATACAGTTCAACTCGAAAGAAATGGCGAAATTATAGAGTTTAAAACGGGACTTCGTAAAGTTGAAATATCAAAAAAATTTGAGCTTTTGATAAATGGTGTGCCTGTAAAATTGCATGGTGTTAATCACCACGACACAAGCAAGTTTAATGGTTGGTGTCAAACGAAAGATGAACTTCGTAAAGATTTAGAGTTGATGAAAGAACTCAACATCAACTGTGTAAGAACTTCGCATTATCCACCACATCCCGAATTTATTGCAATGTGCGATGAAATGGGTTTTTATGTTATTTGTGAGACAGATATAGAAACTCATGGATTTTTAAGAAGACTTCCTAATGTGCCGTATGATTTTGATGTTTCTGATGAAATTTGGCCTGCAACAAATCCTATTTGGTGTGATGAACACATCGAACGTATGCAAAGGATGGTCGAATACTTTAAAAACAATACTAGCGTTATAATGTGGTCAACAGGAAACGAAAGCGGTCATGGAACTAATCATGTTAAAATGATTAGTTGGACTAAAAACCGTGATAACACTCGCCTTGTTCACTGTGAGGATGCTTCTCGTAAGGGAGAAATTTATAATGCGGATGTATGCTCACGAATGTATTTAAGTATCGCTGAATTGGAAAATTTGGCATTATCTAATGATGTAAATATTCCTGTTTTTCTATGCGAGTATTCGCATGCTATGGGTAACGGACCCGGCGATGTTTGGGATTATAATGAAATGTTCGATAAATACCCAAAACTTATAGGCGGTTGTATTTGGGAATGGGCAGACCATGTCGTGACTGAAAATGGTGTGGAAAAATATGGCGGCGACTTTGAAGGAGAACTGACTCATGACGGCAACTTCTGCTGTGATGGTCTTGTTTTTGCTGACCGTTCTTTCAAGGCGGGTTCATTAGAAGCCAAAGCCGCTTATCAGCCAATAAAAACCGAATATAAAGACGGAGTATTGACAGTTTATAACCGACTTGATTTCACAAATCTTGTTGATTATGAATTTGTGTATAGTATTGATGTTGATGGTATTTCGGTTAAAACCGAAACCTTGAATTTAGATTTAAGTCCACATGGTAGTAAACAAATAAATATCGATTTTAAAGAAATCGAATGTGAGTATGGTGCCTATCTTAATGTAAAGCTTTGTAAAAATGGCAAATACCTTGCACATACACAACATGAATTGCCATATAAAACTAAAACTTTAGAAGAAAGCCAAATGGCAAAGTTAAACGAAGACAAACTGAATATATATGCCAAAGGTGAAGGCTTCAGTTATGTATTCTCAAAGCATTATGGTGTATTTACAAGTATAGTTATCAAGGGCGAAGAACAACTAGCAGGAAAAATGACTTTGTCGGCTTTCAGAGCTCCGACAGATAATGACAGAAATATCAAGGTTAGATGGGCAAATATTAACATTTGGCAGGGAGAAAACCTTGACTGTCAGTTCTCGAAAATTTACGATTGCAGAATAGAAAATGGAGCAATAATTGTTGAAGGCTCACTCGCAGGTGTTTCAAGGCTTCCTTTCTTCAGATATACTCAGAAAATCACTGTTTCAAAGCAGGGTAAAATCAATTTTGAATTAAGCGGTAACATTAGGGAAGATGCTATCTTCTTGCCAAGACTTGGATTTGAAATTGAGTTGACAAAAAGCAATAACAAATTTACATATTACGGCTCAGGACCATATGAAAGTTACTGTGATATGTGCCACGCTTCAAGGGTTGGTTTGTATGAAAGTTCGGCTGGGAATGAATATGTAAACTATGTTCGTCCTCAAGAACACGGTAACCATAATAAAACAAAGATGCTGAAAATTGGCAATCTTAAATTTCAGACTACTGACGAGTTTGAGTTTAATGTATCAAGGTACAGCACAGCTATGCTATACAAGGCAGAGCATACAAACGAACTTGTAACTGACGGGAAAATTCATTTACGAATAGATTATAAGGTTTCAGGAATTGGTTCGAATTCATGTGGTCCTGAGTTAATGGGAAAATATAGATTATCTGAAAAGGATTTGGTATTCAAGTTCTCGTTAGAAGGAATATAAACACACTAAAGGCATATAAAATTAAGTGCTTTTTAAAAGCAATGAATGAAATTTCATTTCAAAATAAAATTTTAAGCATTGATAAAGAAGCGTTTATAGTCTATTCAGAATCGCAACAGATTATGGGAAACGGGTTTTATATATATAGATAATTTTGTAGAGGATGAAAATATGAATATTAAAGATAAAGCAGTAAA
>JAZNWW010000023.1:0-2771 GCA_045593535.1 Acutalibacteraceae bacterium | reverse complement strand
GAGCTATTTATGAAACAATGGTGCGTCTTACAAAGGGTAACGAAACTCTGCTCCACCCCTTTGTTGATTCAAAGGGTAACTTTGCAAAGCACTATTCCCGTGATATGGCATATGCCGCATCGAGATATACCGAAGTAAAGCTTGACGAAATCTGCAACGAGATTTTTAAAGACATTGACAAAAACACCGTAGATTTTATGGACAACTACGACGGTACATTAAAAGAGCCTACCCTGCTTCCCGTTACATTTCCAAACATACTTGTAAACCCCAATCAGGGTATTGCAGTTGGTATGGCAAACAATGTGTGCAGCTTTAACCTTAAAGAAGTTTGTGACACTACCATTGCATACCTTAAAAATGCAAAGTGTGACATTAAAAAGACTCTATTAGCACCTGATTTTGCAACAGGGGCAGAATTAATTTACGATGAAGATGCCATAAATCAGATTTACACCACAGGCAGGGGTAGCGTTAAACTAAGAAGCAAATACAGATACGACAAGAAAAACAGCGTTATAGAGATTTATGAAATCCCCTACACCACCACAGCCGAGGCAATTATTGACAAAACAATTGAGCTTATAAAGCTTGGTAAAATAAAAGAGATAACTGACCTTCGAGATGAAACGGATTTAAGCGGTTTAAAAATTACTCTTGATATTAAAAAGAGTACCGACCCCAAAAAGCTTATGAGTAAGCTCTTTAAAATGACACCCTTAGAGGACAGCTTCAGTTGTAACTTTAACATTTTGGACGGTACCACACCAAAGGTTATGGGCATTGCCGAAATTCTTGAAAAGTGGACTACATTCAGAATCGGATGTATAACAAGAAGAATTAAGTTTGATATCAACAAGCTCACACACAAGCTCCACCTTTTGGAAGGCTTAAAACTTATTCTTTTGGACATTGACAAGGCAATAAAAATTATAAGAGATACCGAAAAAGATGAAGATGTTATACCAAATCTTATAAAAGGCTTTGGCATTGACGAAATTCAGGCAGATTATATAGCAGATATAAAGCTCAGAAACTTAAATAAAGAATACATCTTAAAAAGGATTCAGGATGTTGACGATTTAAACAAAGAGCTTGACAGACTGGATGCTATTGTAAAAGATGAAAAAGAAATCAAAAAAATCATTATAGCCGAGCTTAAAGATGTAGCCAAAAAATACGGTATGGACAGAAAAACCGAGATTGTGTATGACGATAAGGTTGAAACCTTTGACGAAACTGTAATGATTGAAGATTATAACCTGCGAATTTTCCTTACCAATCAGAACTATTTCAAAAAAATAAGTCATGTATCACTGCGTTCAAGCGGTGCTCACAAGCTTAAAGAAGATGACTACATTGTGTGCGAATGGGATGCCACCAACAAATCCGATTTGGTACTCATCAGTGACAAGTGCAATGTTTACAAAGTAAAAATGCACGAAATAGAAGACTGCAAAGCCAGCGAAATGGGACATTACCTGCCAAATATAATCGAAATGGAACCTGAAGAAAAAATACTTTATGCAATACCTACACTTGATTATTCCGGTGATATTTTATATGTATTTGAAAACGGCAAGGGTGCCAAAGTTTCTATGAAATGTTACGAAACAAAGACCAACCGTAAGAAGCTTATAAATGCATATTATAGTAAGCAAAAGCTTGTTGGAATCAAGTTCCTTGCTCAGGATGAGGATATTGTTGTTTATTCATCGCTTGATAAGATCGTGATATTTAACACATCACTTATGGAATCAAAAACAACAAGAGAAACAATGGGTGTTGCTCTTATGAATATGAAAAAGAAAAGCACCGTTGCAAAGATTGAATACTTAAAAGATGTAAGCTTTGCAGACCCGTCATATTACACTGCAAGAAACATTCCTGCATCGGGATATTATTTAAAAGACGAAGATAATGATGCAGGACAACTTAGCCTGTTTTAGAATCATAACCACCCATCAAACGGGTGGTTTGCACTAAGGCTATAAGCCTTTGCTACCGGCCAGCGACTCAAGTCGCAGGCTTTCACATTTGTTCAAGCCCATTGCCTTTGCCGCTTTCGCCGCCCTTTAAAGGGCGTTCGTATTACCTGCCACCCTTAAAAGGGTCTTCATATTCTTTCACACTTAACTTATCTATTGCAATATCTCTTTTTTCTTGGTCAGATATATATTTTCGTATTGTTGCTTCATTTAGTCCTACCGTGCTTACATAGTACCCTTCTGCCCAAAAGTGTCTATTGCCATATTTGTATTTTAAATTCGCGTGTTTATCAAACATCATAAGTGCACTTTTTCCTTTCAAATATCCCATAAAACTTGACACACTTGTTTTTGGTGGTATACTTAATAGTAAGTGCACATGGTCTGGCATCATATGTCCTTCAAGAATTTCTACACCTTTATATTTGCACAAGGTTCGTATTATTTCTTGCAAACTCTCTCGATATTGCCCATATATTGCCTTTCTTCTATACTTCGGTATAAAAACTATGTGATATTTACACATCCATGTCGTACTTGATAAACTATTTGTTTTGCTTGCCATAAAAATTCTCCTCTCTTTTGCAATAAGCTTGAACAACTATATTGTATCAGATTGGGGAATTTTTTGGTATAACCTTTGTTTCCCACCCGCATAGCGGGTGGTTGTCTGTTTCGTACGCTTTGCGTACTCAACTGTCTAAAGACATTAATCCAAAAGCGGTGTAAAAACTTAGTTTTTACGCCGCTTGTTTTTGTTTAAAGCAATTTTGCTATATCGCA
>JAZNWW010000022.1:0-2765 GCA_045593535.1 Acutalibacteraceae bacterium | reverse complement strand
TCGGTTTGTCATCACCCGTAGGCGTTAGCCTGACGGATTCTTCCGCACCAAAAATCACTCGAAATTCTGCCCGTTTTAGGTCGCAGAATTTTAAAGAGTTGAATTTTTGGCTGTGCGAGGCACAAAACGCAGTTAATCCTGACGGATTAACGAGTATTTTAACAATGCAAAGACGAAAATTGAGCCTTTAAAATCAGGTTCGGATTATTCGTGTTGGCTTAAGGTGACAAGCCTCGAACCGCAGTAAATCCTGACGGATTTACGAGTATTAAAACATAAGCCACAGCGAAAAATACTTGTTTCAAAATCTGATTCAACTTTAAATGCTTTGGCTAAAGGAGAGAAAATAATTTGATTAAAGAAGCAGTAGGCTTCGGTGCAACTATAGACGAAGCAAAGGAAAATGCTATTAAAAATTTGGGAGCCGGCGAATTAGATGATGTACAATTTGATGTTGTTGCATTTCCTAAAAAGAAGGTTTTAGGACTTTTCGGCGGTGCAAAGGCACAGGTAAAAGCATTTATTGAAGTTCCTGACAAAAAGAAAAACTCAAAAAAGCCTCAAAAAGCAAAGGCAAAAAAAGAAAGCACAGTAAACAAAGCTCCTCAAAAGAACGAGAAGCCCGAAGCAGTAAAGCAGGAAGCTGTCGTTAAATCAAATCAATATAATGATTATGGCGAACCCGTGAGCGAGTCTGAATTGGCTGAAAATTCACCCGCAAAGCGTGCGGTTGAATATATCAAAACAGTTCTTGCAGCCCTTAAATGTGAGGATATCGAAATCAAGGTTGCAAGCAGGGAAAATGCTTCACTTATTATCCTTGATGGTGAAGATATAAGCATTCTTATCGGTCGCAGAGGTGAGACTCTCGATGCTTTGCAGTATTTGGCTTCACTTGCAGCAAATAACGGTGGCAGTCATTACAAGATTTCTTTAAACATTGGTTCTTATCGTGAAAAGAGAGAAGAAACCTTGGTAGCACTTGCTAAAAAAATTGCAGCACAGGTTTTAAAGACCGAAAAATCTCGCACACTCGAGCATATGAACCCCTATGAAAGAAGAATTATTCATACTACAGTTCAATCAATCGAAGGTGTTGTTTCAAAATCCTTTGGTGAAGGCTCGGCGAGAAGAATTGTTATTTCTAAGGAAGGTGTACCCGTAAGACCTCCGAGAACAAGAGATAATCGCCGTAATACCTCAAACAGAAATCAAAGAGCAAAGGCAGTTACAGTAGCATCTCCCGACAGAGAACCCAAAAAAGATACTGATATTCCGCTTTACGGAAAAATCAATTAAGTTTTATGCGACCACTCTTTTGTGGTCGCTTTTTTATACTACATTTTGTTAATTTAATTTGACAAATATACTAAATAATAGTATAATATGTGTAACTGATTTTAAAAGAATAAAATAGGCAATAATATGTGTGTTGGAAAACACCAATCTCAGTTCTCAAATAAACTTTGATAGGAGTGCCTTGTTTGGATAAATTTGTAATAAACGGAGGTAAAGCCTTAAACGGTGAAGTCAGAATCAGCGGTGCAAAAAATGCTGCTGTTGCTATTCTTCCGGCTGTTTTGTTGGCTGATGGTCCGTGTATAATTGACAATCTTCCTGATATTTCAGACGTTTCTGCAATACTCGGCGTAATGCACGAATTAGGCGCTGAAATCAGACTTATAAATAAAACAAGTGTCGTAATAGACCCGACTTATGTAAATTCCTTTATTGTTTCGCAAAAAATGGCAGAGGGTATGCGTGCTTCAAGCTATTTTCTTGGTGCTTTACTTGGCAGAATGAATAAGGCTCGTGTTGCTCCTCCCGGTGGTTGCGATTTTGGTGTGCGCCCGATTGACCAGCATATCAAGGGCTTTGAGGCACTCGGTGCTAAAATGTCCTTTGAAAATGGTATGGTAGATGGCAAGGCTATGATGCTTAAAGGCGCTTCGATTTACCTTGATGTTGTTTCTGTCGGCGCTACGGTTAATATTATGTTAGCCGCAGTTAAGGCAAAAGGACTGACTGTTATTGAAAATGCCGCAAAAGAGCCACACATAGTTGACCTTGCAAACTTCTTAAACAGTATGGGCGCTAACATTATGGGTGCCGGTACTAATATGATTAAAATTCGTGGTGTCGATAAATTAAAGGGCACTTCTTATAGTATCATTCCCGACCAAATTGAAGCCGGTACTTATATGACTGCAGCTGTGGCTACTATGGGAGATGTTCTCGTGACTAATGTCACTCCAAAGCATTTGGAGTCGATTATTGCAAAGCTTCGTGAAACAGGTGCTACTATCGAGGAATACGATGAAGCTGTCAGAGTTACAATGACAACAAGACCAAAAAAATGCAACGTTAAAACTATGCCTCATCCCGGCTTTCCTACAGATATGCAACCTCAAATTGCAACGCTTCTTACCATTGCAGATGGGACAAGCATTGTTACAGAGGGCGTATGGGACAGTCGCTTTAGATATGTTGAACAGTTAACTCTTATGGGTGCAGATGTTCAGGTTGATGGCAAAAGCGCTGTAATCACCGGTGTTGTGTCATTAAACGCCGCTCCTGTTAAGGCGGTCGATTTAAGAGCCGGTGCTGCAATGATTATTGCAGGTCTTATGACAGAGGGCGAAACCACTGTGGAAAACACCATCTATATTGATAGAGGATATGAAAATATTGTTGAAAAGTTTTCGGCTCTTGGTGCTGATATTAAGCGTGTTCCCATTAAAGATGATACTTTTATATTAAAACAA